>JBCCBR010000279.1:0-5198 GCA_039033935.1 Verrucomicrobiota bacterium | reverse complement strand
GATCGAGCTTCGTGGACAGGCGCTCTCTCAGCGAGCCGAGATCAGAGACCTCTCGCTCGCCCCCAACGCCAAGTTCGCTGAGGACGTCGGCCTGCCAGACGAGATTACGATCTTCGTGCGTCAGCCGCAGCCCCGAGCGGTAGGCTGGGGCTGCCTCGGATACGATTTGCGCCTTCTTGGCCATATGGCTAAAATACACAAGCCTTATGCCGCGTCAACCCAAAGCCAGGGTTTTCTCAACTTTTACCTAATCGCTGAGTGGAGGTTCACTCCGCAATCGTCCTCAGTTGGAGCGAATCAATAATCCCACCCTCGGCGTCCAGCACATTGGTGATCACCACTTGGGTGGAGCCGATCGAGCACCACTGTTTATCGCGGAGGATTTTCAGAGCGTGTTTGATAGTGCGGCCGGGACGATCGTCATCGAATGGCATCAGGAAAGGCTCGACTCCCCAGGGGAAAAGCAGTTGCCTGAAGATGACTTCGTCGTCGGTGAACGCAAAAACGGGGACACCTTTTGCTCGCATTGCTCCGAGCACATAGGCGAGGAAGCCTGAACGAGTAAACACAACGATCCCCGATTCGTCGCCGAGCTCCTGAGCAAGGATCACAGCAGACCGAAGCATCTTCGATTTCGGCTCTCGGAGTTTGATGTCCTGATTGATCTCGTTCGGCACGGTCGGCTCGATCGTATCGATCATGTTCCGCATCACTTCGATCGACTCGATGGGGTATTTGCCAGTGGTCGTTTCACCGGAAAGCATGATTGCATCGGCCTGCTCGCGAATTGCGTTTGAGACGTCAGAGATCTCGGCCCGCGTTGGGATGGGTGAGTCGACCATGCTCTCGAGCAGGTGTGTCGCAATGATGACTGGTTTGCCCTCTCTCCGGCAGCGTTTCACAATATCGCGCTGCACCAATGGCAGCTCGGGATAATCGATCTCAATCCCAAGATCACCACGCGCGACCATGATCCCGTCGGAAGCCTGGACGATTTCCTTGATGTTCCGGACGCCGGCTTGATCCTCAATTTTCGCGATGATCCTGGCGCGAGATCCCAGAGACTTGAGCAGTTCACGCAGCTCGGAAATATCGCTCGCGTTTCGCACGAAGGAAAGCGCCACGAAGTCGATCCCCGCTTCGACCCCTGCGGTGAGGTCGACTCGATCCTTTTCAGTCAACGCAGGCAGCTTCACGACAACCCCAGGTAAGTTGATGTGGCGCTTTGAACCGAGCGTTCCTCCGACGACGACTTTGCAATGGACTCGTTCAGCGTCTTTATCGACGACCTCCAACCGGATCAGTCCGCTATCGACCAGAATGACCTTCCCAATCTCAACGTCTTCGGGGAGATGCGGGTAATTGACACTTACCCCTTCACCGACGGGGCAGGGGGCTGCTGACTCGATGTAGAATTGGAAAGTGTCACCTGCGACCAGATCGACCGAGTCTTGAACCGCTGCCGTTCGAATTTCGGGTCCTTTCACGTCCATCATCACCGCGACATGACGCCCTACTTGGGTGGAGACTTCGCGGATCCGAGCGATGCGCTCATGGCACCAGTCGGGCGTTGCGTGAGCCATGTTGAGACGGATCAAGTCGACCCCGAGACCGATGACAGCTTTGAGACGCTCGGGGCTGTCCGTGGCTGGGCCGAGCGTGGCGACGATTTTGGTGTGGTGAAAGGCTTGAACCGATTCGGACATGATGTTTGGGAGAGCAGAGAGCTTGCCACCCAGGCAAGGCTCCCCGAAGTCGATAGGCCAGCTAGACTCGGAACAAGGCACCGAGTTTCTGCCCGAGAATCACCCCTGCGCCGATGATGGTGACCGCGAGGAAAATCATTGCCCAGACGCCGAGTGCGGCGGCGAGGTTGGGACCGGTGCCAAGCGTCGAGATCAGGGCGTAGATTGCCTTGGTGATCGGGTAATGCTGAGTTTGCTCGGCGAGAATGAGGGAATCAGAAACTTCGAGCATCGCGAACGAAAACGCGAGCAAACCTCCAGCGATTAAGTTTGCGGCGATGAGGGGCAGAGTAATTTTGCGGATCGCTTTGAGTGGTGGACAGCCGAGATTTTGAGCGGCTTCTTCGAGGCTGACGCTGGTCTGCTGGAAACCCGCCGCTGCCGATCGGACCACGTAGGGCAAGCGCCGCACTGCGTAGGCGATCACGAGAATGACAATCGGATCTTCCCCGAGGATGAGCCAGTCGAATGCGGCCCCTTGCCGAGTCATCGCAAGATAGCCAAAAGCAAGGACCAGACCGGGAACAGCCAAGGGCAACATCGCCATTGCGTCGAGGATCTGTCGTCCCGGGAGTTTCGTCCGCACCACGACATAAGCGACCGAGATCCCGAGGATGATGTCAAACAGGGTCGAGAGCGAGGCATACTTCAGCGAGTTCCCGATCGAGTTGACCGTCAGCGGGTGTCCCAGTGCATCTTGGTAATGCTGCCCGGTCCACTCATTCGGAAGGATTGATCGATACCAGTCGCCTGAGACTGAGAGGAGGATCACCCCGAGGTGGGGGAGCACGGCTAAAAAAAGCACGACCAGAAAAGCTCCTGAGCAGAGCCAGCCGACAAGCGGTGACGGCGTCCGGAGCTGGCGACCGGTCGAGGCCCGACCAGAGCTGGCGAAGTTGTCCCGACCAAAAAAGAATTTCCCGAGCAGGTAAAGAGCGACCGTGCAGACCAGCAGGACGACGACGAGTGCGTAGGGAAATGGGTTCCCACTAAGATCTTTGATCCCATGGAAAATTTGCACCGAGGTAACCTTACTGTAGTCAAAGACCAGAGGCACCCCCAATTCGGTAAATGCCCAAATAAAGATAATCGTCGCTCCCGCGAATACCCCAGGCATGATCAGGGGGAAGGTGACGCGAAAGAGGCGCCTCACCCCAGTGCATCCGAGATTTTCGGCGGCTTCTTCCATCGCTGGATCGAGGTTGGCAAGAGCCGCTGAGATGTTGAGATACGCTATCGGGTAGAGATGGAGAGCATTCATCACCACGACACCGAAGAGTTGCCCCTCGCCGAGCCAGTCGAAAGGAGCATTGGCGTCCATCAGCCCGAGATGGGTGAGCAGGGTATTGAGTGCTCCCGATTGTCCGAGGATCTGCCGGATTCCAAGAGCGCCAACGAAAGGCGGAAGGATCAAAGGCACGAGGATCAGAGAATTGAGAAGCCCTTTTCCGGGGAAGCGCCAGGTGTTGCTGATCAGAGCCAGAGGCAGGGCAATGACTAAGCAGAGCAGCGTACTGAAGACCCCCATGAGCAGCGAATTCCAGAGACCTTCGAGGTAGAGCGGATTTTTGAAAACTTCTCCGACAAAAGCAAAGGTGATCCCGTCGGGTGTCCAGAATGCCTCCTGCACCGTGTGCCAGATCGGGTAGACGAAGAACAGCGCGAAGAAAAGCGCGGTGACCCCGTAAACTGTGATCGCAAAAAGACGGGGCATGCTTAGCGTTGGCTGAACGAGGGTGGTGCAGGGGCCGCCTCGGCGAGGCGGATCACCTCGCGATAGTGCTCGCGAAAGGTCTCCGAAAGATCCCGCGCCAGGGCGACTTCGGCGACTTTGTCCCGACCTCGGAGGATTGGTTCTATTTCCCGGACCACGGCCTCGTAGGAAATGGGAGTGATGTCTTCGTAGGCGGCGAGGGCCTCGGCAGGGAGACCCGCTTCGACTACCGCAGTCCAGGCAGCTCGCTGTTCTTCGTGGACATCAACGCTGGTGCAGCGAATCACGAAGCGAAGAGCTGAAAAGAGAGGGCCAGTCCAGTCCGCTCGATAGGTGAAATCAGCCGTCGCCTCATAAGGATCGAGATCACGATCTGAAAGGTGGGCGAGATGAGGCGCTTGATACAAGTCCTTGCGAACCGGAGGTCGACGCAGGGCGAATCGGGTCGGGCCCCCCGGCGTGCCAGGGCGGTAGTTCCAGATCTTTTGCCCATCGACTGAGAGGACAAACTCAATGAAGCGCTGTGCCAGCTCGGGGTTGTTGGCTCCTCGTAGCATTCCGATCGGATCGACCCCGATCGAAGTGCCGCGCTCCGGCATCACAAACTTGATTCGACTGTTCCCCTGATCGTCTCGAAAGAGCTCGTTGTAGGTTCGCCCGTAAAAGTCGATACACATTCCAGCAGCGGCATCACCCCGTGCGACATCGAGAGGCACCCGGGTCGAGCTGTCCGTGTAATAACGGCCGTTGCCGCTGATTTTGAGTATCAACCGCATCGCATGGTCCCAGCCAGTAGCGATTGCTGAGGCCTCGAGCTCTTCGACCGGTTGAGGAGATCCCGCCAGTCCTCTCAGTGTTTTCTGAATCTGCTGCTGCACGAGCATCTCGTAGGCCTTTGTTGTGCTGCCCGATTTGCTGGGGTCTGCCAGTGCGACTTGCCCGAGCAATCGCGGATCAGCCAGGTCTGACCATTGACTGAGTCCATCTGAAATTCCGAGCCGAGTCGTCAGGTCCTCATTGTAACAAATTCCGAAGGCGGAAAGCACCGTTCCGATCCAACGGAAGTCGCTGTCGCGAAATGGCTCGCCCCCGACTTCAGCCGGCATTATCCCGTCGCTGAACCATTCTGGTTTTTCCCTGGCAATGATGGCGGGACCAAATTCGCCCGTTCCGTCGACTGCAACCAGTGCCCCGGCTGAAGCTTGTTTGGAGAAATCGTAAGCGCCCCCTCCCCAGAAGAGATCAAGTCCGATTCCAAGGTCGCTTTCGAGGTATGCCTGGCGTGCCGCAGACCGAATCGCGTCCGCGTCGGACGGGTCGATTGCCGAGTAGTCGAGAGGCTCAGACGTGGCCTTAATTTTCCCGTCCATGAAACCACTCAGCGCAGCGCGACCAAACGGGAGATCCGTAAATTCGCGCCAGAGGCCTTCGAAGCGAGCCGCGTATTCAGAGCGAATCAATCGGGCAATCTCGGAAGTGCCACCGGGCTGACGCCAATCGATCCACACTTTCCGATCGAAGTCATTCTCCATGTGGGCAACGAAGGCCCGCCCGAACTCGCTGCGGATCGATTCGTTGTGGGGAGTGATGATGACGAGCCGCTCACTTTGATCCCCGGCCAGATCAGACCGCTGGCCGGCGGGGCGCAGCACAAACGGCGCGGCCAGAATCACGAGCAACAACCCGAGGACGACGGAGAGCCTCGCAATCATGCCGTCTCAATTGGTGGGAGAATGACG
>JBCCBR010000278.1:0-5217 GCA_039033935.1 Verrucomicrobiota bacterium | reverse complement strand
GACTGCCGATAAGCTGATCCAGATGGATCTGTTTGATATGTGATTTTGCTCGGATCGAAGCGCCCCGGATTCACCTTGCATCAATTCGATGCAGGTTTGCGGACCATGCCAGGCGACCAACACTTTTTGAAACCCACCTCTCGACCACTCTGGAGGCGCTGCATTTCGAAATACGAGATCAAAACCGGCCGAGTGGAAGGAGGCGCCGTCTCTAACCAACGCGCTTGGTTCGCGACTTGCTTGCCATCGCGGTCGAAGCACTCAATCGATCCCGAAAAACTCGGGGTCACTGCGCACGGAGCGACCGAGCAAGACGCAGTCGAGAAAGCCGTCATCGCTGCAGGCCATCCAGAGGCGGCCTCGATCCAGCAAGAGCGACGAGAGAGATCCCCGCGGCGGTCTTGACACGTGTCTAAGCGCAATGAATCCGCTTTTTAGCATCGACGCGCTGCTGTCTCAGCCCATGGCCATTTCCGAGAGCCACTGGCTGCGGCTCTGTGATCGCATCGCCCCTATTATCAGTGACTCAACCCTGTTAGGTGCCGGACCTAACCCTATTGAGTCGCCCTCAGCGCAGCTTCTTCAGCTCTTGAACGAAGAGCCCGAGCCTGAGAAGCCCTACACCGTCACCGATGGCACTGCCACGATCTCGTTTGCCGGCGTCGTGTCGAAGCGGACCGACCGATGGATGGCTCGATGGTTGGGTCTGTTGGATCTCGACCACTACGACGCCGCCATGATCGCCGCTCGCGATGATGGCGAAGTCGAGCGGATCAAAGTCGACTTTCACTCTCCTGGCGGTTCGGTGATTGGTGTCGAGGACTCAATGATGCTCACGCGCCAGGTTTCGCGCGTGAAGCCGGTCTTGGCTACCAGCGACACCCTGCTGGCGAGTGCGGCCTACTTCATTGCATCGCAGGCGACAGAGATCCGCGTTTCGAACAGCATGATTATCGGCTCGATTGGTGTCATTAAAGGTCGATACGACTTTTCTGAGCACGCCAGCGAGCAAGGCATCAAAGCTCACGTGGTCCGCAGCGGGGACCTCAAGGCCCCTGGGCATCTCCGCGGCGAAAAAATCACTGAGGCGCAGCTTTCCTACGACAAAGAGGAAGTGATGAGGCTTTTCGCAATCCACGATGATCACGTTAAGGCCTCTCGCCCTGCCTTGAGTGATGACTACAAGCGCGGCCAACTCGTGACCGGTCGAGAAGCAGTCGAGATCGGCATGGCCGACAGCATCATGGCTCTCGGGTAAAGCGCGGTTTGACACGTCGCGCGGAGCAAGCTCTCACCACGCGATGAATTTCACTTTCAATAACGACGCCACCCTCGAAGAAAATTTCAAGGCACTTGCCGACGCGGCAACCGAGGATATCGACGCCCTCAAAGCTCAAAACGAATCGTTGACGGAGGACGCCATTGCCGCGACTCAGAAAGCCGATCAGGCTGAGACCGACCTCGCCGCCGCGCTTGAGCGCATCGATGAGATTGAGGCTGATTCCGGAGATGAGGCTCAATCCGAATCCGATCAGCCTGACGGCGAAGCTGCCGACAAGGCGCTAGCTCCCCTGCTCACCGCCATGAATGCCATCTCTGGCAAAGTCGACGCCATGAATGGTCGATTCGACGCGCTGGAGGAAGAAGCCAAGACTGGCGCTGCCGCCCTCGGCAAAACCAAGGCAGCAGGAGGCGAGGACTCCGCAGCTGGCAGCGAGGCCAGTGATGGATCGGGTGAGGGCTCCGCGAAACAGTCCTATGAGGATGTTTTCGCCAAGGACGCGGAGATCAACCCGCTCGGACGGACCCTCGATGCAGTGCTCTCAGACAGCGATCTCGGATCGGTGCAGATGCTTGCCGCGTTTCAGGCCAAGCACGGCACGCCGGATCAATTCAAGGCTGCTCAGCAGTAATCCTGCCCCTTCAACTGGAACCTTTACTCGTTAGCGAAAATGCCAAAATCTGCCGCCAACTCTCTCGATCTGCACGATTACCAGGTCTTTCACAAGACGCCCCTTTTGCAGACACTTCACAAGTGCCACATGAAGTCCTATGAGGAGCTTGCTTTTGCTCCCATGGTGCTCATCGATGGGTGCGATTACGAGACACCCCGACTCGTCAAGCGAGGGTCGAATCCGATCTTCAGAAAGCATCGCCAAGGCGCCTGCTCTTCGAAGAGCAAATACGACAAGGCGAAAAATCAAGCCCATTGGTTCGACACCATGGTGCACACCTCAGTTTCGGAAATGGAGTGTGAGTCTGACAACCTCAACGCCATTCTCGGGAACGATCTTTTCACCGAAGAAAAGGGAAACCAGATCGAGAACATTTATGATCAGCTCATCCAGCAGCTTTACAAAGGCCGCCGCAATGAGTCTGAGGGATTTGGTGGATTGCCAGATGCGGTCTGCTATAAAATCGATGCGCTTGATCCTGAGTGGAATGGGGCGAAGGATTTCACGCCTGATATCGCCGACAAAGAGGACTGCCTCTACTCCATCTACCTCGTCCGGGTCGCCGAGCAGAGCACTCGACGTGCTCCGGGCGTGAAGTGGCTGGGCGGAAACAATGCGTTCATTAAAGAGACGCCTTTGCTGGTCGAGAACCAAGACGACCCCGAGAATCCGGGCTGCAAATACCTCGCTGCGACTCAGCACTTGCAGGGTCATGCAGGATTCGCTCACACCTGCCCGCTCGACGTAGTCGAGATTGCAAATGTCCCCGCCTTTGTTCTGGATGGGTTCTACCTCCAGAATGTGCTCGCCAAGGCAATGGTGCTCTACCCCAGCGCCAACCTTCGCCCCAATCGGATCCTCATCCACGAGCTCGCTTATCACGCGTTCTGGGAATACTCCCAGCGGACAAACAACGACCGCAATTCCCCGATCGTCTGCTGTGATCAGATTGTTGACAACGGATTTGGCCGAAAGGCTGTCGGCTTCTACGACGGGCGCAACAACACTCCGTTTGTTTTCTCTCAGTGCATGCCTGCCACCGGCCTGCAGGACGGAACCGGCGAAACGCTGAAGCAGCTTTTTGAGAAAACGCGCGACGTCGATCAGGTTTGCCTAGGCGGGTCCGCTGAAAGCAAGTAACTCACGCCAATCCGAAACTTTCACCAACCTCAAAAATGGGAAAACCCTACAAAGAAGAGCCGGTCACCCTTTCGAAGCCTTTGCTGGTCAAGGTGGCTGACCTGCCAACCGAGATCACTCAACTCGGCACCGTGTGCGGTGCTGATGAAGACTGCTTCTTTCCGGAGCATGGCGCCGTCTGCCATGGTCGGCTGATCTTGCAACCCTGCGACGCAGATCAGGAATTCTGGGAGGCGGTCGACGCAGCTACTGACCCGATCATTCTCACTGCCGATTTCTACGGCGACGACGGGACGACCATCACGGATTCGGTGTCGACCACGATCGACCCGACAGCCGGGTGCCTTGCTGCGAGCATTGATATCCCCATGGGAGCTGGCTACGTCATCGTCACGGTGACCGACGCGCCTGGCGACAACTGGGTTGTCGGTTGGGCCTCAACTGGATGCTAACCGCATGAAGTCGACCCTCGAAAAATTTACCAAAAAGGCATCGTCTTCGGGCGAGAGCCCGACGGAAAAGCCTGCCGAAAAGCCCACCCCTACCAAGGAAACTGCCAAAGCAGAGAAGCCGGCCGAGACTCCCGCTGAGGAGGAAAAGACCATCGAGCCCACTCCGACCAAGGAAGACACCGCTGAGGAAAAGCCTGCCGAAAAGCCCGCCCCTACCAAGAAGGCGGCCTCACGCAAGCGCAGCAACCGCACCCGGTCTTAACGACTCGAACCCTTTTTTCGTCCCGCAATCCGGCTGGGTTGGCCTCCGGGTCAGCCCAGCCTTTTTTACGCCATGCCACTATCCGCCCCCGCTCGCTCTGCTGATGAGATCTGTGCCGAACTCGAGGCGGGCACCTACTGCGGCCACCTCGGCCGCGACGACCAGTGGCAGGTCGACGTGCTGTCGCTGCTCAAGGCAGTTGCCGACGGCACCTCAAATCCGGAGCCACCTCCGCAGATCGAGGAAAACATCATTCTTGCTTGCGCGCCCGGAGACCCAGAAACCCGCTTTTGGGTGAGGATCACTCTCGACGAGGAGACCGGTGCTGTCACCTACATCCGCATCGACACCGGTGCCGCAATCGCTCCATCGGAGTTTGCGCCCTGCCCCGAGATCCTGAAGCACATCAAGAGCTGCTGGAAGCTTGCGGGCGATCCCGATCGATACTTTTACGAGCACCTCTGCATCCTCAGCGACGGCTCGCAGCTCAGCGTCGTCTGGGAGCAAGGCGTTGGCGAGGTCGCTGCCCTGCCGGCGGGCGTCGAGCCCTGCGATGCAGTTCAGTTTGTCTGCTGCGCGGCGTCTCACGACTTCGCGGGACCTGCCACCATCACGCGGGCCAATCTACTGGCCTACTCCCCTCTTGGCACTGCGATCCACGGTGTCGACATCGATGCCGCCTCGGAAAACGACACGGCTCTGTCGCTGGAGAATCCTGCCCCGTCTGGCAACCAGGCGTTGATCCAGCCGGGAGGATCCAAGTGCTTTGGCTACGGCACCGAAGGCACCAATCACATGCCGGTCGAGATGAACGACTGGGCTTTGACGGTGCCCGACGGTGAGACCGCTCAGCTCACTTGGAGCTACCTCAAGCCCGCCTGAATGCCCCCCACTTTCTCACCATGCTCAAAACCGCATCGACTCCCGGATCTCGAAAGCGAAATTCTATTTGCGGCACGGCATCTCTCGAGTTTTGCCCGACCGATGAATCGCCGCTGACACTCGCGAGTTTCCTCGACAAGCTGATCGCCAACGGAGCGACCCTCGAGAACGGCTCGCCCGTCACTGAGACGACGACCGTCGACGCGATCAACGTGGTCGCCAGCGACTCGGGAGTCCGCTCACTGGATTGCCTAACCGGCGATCTCGTCGAGCCCGATGCCTGCGGCATCGACGTCACCAACAACGGATCGACCGTTTTCCTTGAGGCCGGCGAGACATTCACGACTGAGTCACCCGCCCCCGATTTCGCCATCTCGGCACCCGAGGGCACTGCCTGCTTTCAGGTCGACCTGACCCTCTCACAGGGGAATCCGGGATCGACGGACGCTCCGGTCACCAACGCTTTCCCACTTGACCCGGCTTGGCTCACCAATAACACCAAGTTTAACCTCGACGACTCGACTTT
>JBCCBR010000277.1:0-5250 GCA_039033935.1 Verrucomicrobiota bacterium | reverse complement strand
TTTGTCCTTTATGGGATCGTTTCCCTCTTATGTTGCGGCATCTACTGGATGGCTGGTTTCGATGCGGAGAAACGCGCGCTCCACGATCGGATCTGTGCGACGCGGGTCGTTAAAAAACAGCGTTAAGCATGCAATCGGTGGCCACCCCAGCTTCAGCTCAGATCCGCTGTCCTCAGTGTCGCGTCGATCTTCCGCTCGAATCGGCAGACGTCTCTCGACTGGTTGATCGTTGCCCGACCTGTCAGCACGAAGTGCGAGCTGCAATTTTCCCGCGTCTCTCCCGTGGGAAGAAGGTGGCCCAGACCGATCGAGCGGCAGGCGATGGAGAGGCGGTGTGTAGTTTTTTCCCAGAGCTGAAGGCAGAAAAGGTCTGTGACGAATGTGGCTGCTTTTTGTCAGAGAAAGCGGTGGTCCGTTGGCTCGATCGGGATCTCTGCCTTCCCTGCCTTCATCGGCTGCGAGAGCAAAAGACGGATCTGGGGTTCATCGCAAAGCGATCTGTCTGGGAAAATCGAGCTCTTGCGATGGTCACCCTGTTAGCGCCTTTCACCCTCTTCACCGCACCTGTCGCGATCTTTTGGTTGTTGCGCTATCGCCACGTCGAGGCTGGCTTGCTTGGCGCGCGTCGGGGACGCTGGTGGCTTGCTTTGCTCCTCTCAATCGCTTGGTTGGTCCTTTGGGGGTTGATACTATTTGTCTGGTTCGCGTTGGTATTAGAGGACTATCGTTAGTTGGGCCCGCTCGCCTGGTGTTTCACAAGTTCGGTAAAACAAAACCGCTATCCGCAAAACAGTCACGATGATCTACGGAATCGGAATAGATATTGTCGAAACAGCGCGGTTGGCTGAATCGATCGATCGATTTGGCGACCGGTTTCTTGATCGTATTTTCACCCGCGCGGAGCGGCTCTACTGCGAAGAAATGAAGTTCGCGGCGCGCCACTACGCCGCCCGTTTCGCCGCGAAAGAGGCGATCGCAAAGGCTTTCGGGACTGGGATCGGGGCCGACCTCGGCTGGCAGGATATGGACATTCTCCGAGATTCGTTGGGAAAGCCCACGGTGTCCTTGACTGGCGCTGGGGCTGACTACGCGAAGCGGTCCGGTATCGTCGAGGTCATGATCAGCTTGAGCCACTCTGATCACTACGCGGCCGCAAACGCTGTCGCGGTGGCCGGCTAAGAAGGCTGTTGAAATAGCGAACCCGGTCAGATTCGCAGCTGATTTGGCGACTGGCGAAGCGCGGCTTTTCCGGATGGCCAAAGCTCTCAAGAAGACTACATCCCTTAATATCCGAGGTTGAAGCTTTCGGAGTAGGGTTGGCTGGCTGGCATTTTCCCAGCGCTGGGATCTGAGATGGGACCCATCGTCATCCGTTGCCCGATTTCCATGATGCGGGCTCGCTGTCCCAATTTCGAACAGGTATCGGCGAAATCGTCGGAGGTGACACCGTCATTAAAAATCCCGTAGCCTCCTGGGATTGCGAGAGTGGCACTGATGGCTTTGGAGAGGGCACCGGCCTGAAACCCATTTAACTCAGTAGCACCAGCAGCGACCTCGGGATCACCACCGATGGAGACCAGGGCCAGGTTAATCGGCCAGCGTCGCGCTTCTTTGACTAGGTTGGTGTGCCACGCGGTGCTGCCGGATTGGTAAATTACAAAAGGTCCAAAAGAGATCATGTATCCGAGATCGAGCGAGTTGTCCTGCTGATCTCGACGAATCTTCGGGCGGGCCGCGTTGATGCCGTGAAATTTAAAAGCTCCGGCCTCGGCATAGCTGTTCGCATTGACGGGCAGGATCGCTGGGTCGGCATGCTCCAGCTCAGATTCCACTCGAGCCCTGATCCCTGCCGGAGCGACCACTTTGAGAGTCGGATTCGCCGAGTGAAGCATCATCAGCGTTTCGGAATCAAATCGGTCGGACTGATCACTCGTGATTGCCACGAATTCGATGCCAGTGAGTCGGAGCGGGTTGACGACTCGCTCGGAGACTCGTCTCGCGGCAGCGATCCCGGCGCTACCCTCCGTGATCGAATCGCTCAAGTAGGGATCCACGAGGACGCCGATACCATTCCACTTGATAAGAAATCCATGATGACCAAGCCACCAGAGATGAAAAGCGCCCGTGACATTGTCTGCCTCGTGAAAGTCGGCGAGTAGTTCTTCGTTTTTCTGGACCGGCTCAATCATCTCAAATGGTGGAACCGAAGTCCGCCACCTGTCATGGCGATTGCTTCGTCCTTTTTAAAAAGAAACCACCGGAGCTGTGATTAAACAAGAGGGTAGGAAATTAAAGTTTTCCAGAATTCTTTAATTTCACGACTGAATTAAATTTCACTAAATTCCAGAATATTATTTTCCGGAGGTGTTCTTCATTTCACGATCAGAGCAGAATCAAGGCTGAACCAGTTGTAATTGAAGATAGCGATTTGGATCGAGCTGCTTGGCCGACAAAACGGGGCTGTCTGAGCCGATTGGTGTCACCTCCAGTAATTCGATTTTATCAACTGATCCAAGGCCAATGAGAAGACTCTCATGCGGTTGAGCCTGCACCGAACGTTTTTCGACCACCCAATCAGGATCCCTTGTTGTGATCTCGACAATGGCGGGTCGATCGCCGCCCGAGCAGTTAAAGGCAATCCAATCCTGTCTATCTCCCGAGGCCTCGAAGCGTTTCACGACGCCCTGAGCGCTCACCGCAATGAGATCGGCTGCACCATCCCGGTCTAGATCGCCGCTGAAGAGATCGATGGGCTCATCGAGGTAGCTGAATCCGATGGTCGCGGAGACATCTCGAAATTGTCCAGCCCCTCTGTTCGAGTAAAAGCGGTTCGGAAAAGGCGCAGCTGTGCCGACGGCGAGATCAGGATACCCATCGTTGTCAACATCGATCGCTGCGAGCGCGGTGACGGGGTCGGTAAGGCGGGTCCCCGATTCGAGGGTGCCGTCGATCAAGAGGCCGTCCGGCTCGGCAAAGAGTAGCTGCAGGGTTGGAAGGAGGAGGCCGTCTTCCGCCTGGATTCCAGAGGAGCTCCCGTAAGCGAGGGCGAGGTCGATATCGCCATCCTGATCAAAGTCAGCTGCGCATCCCTGCAGCGGTCCAGGGTGAGAGAGAAATGGAATTGCGATTGGTGAAAGCGGGCGGTCTCGTTTTCCGGTGGTGACGAAAGCCTCGCGCACGCCATCCTGTCGGGCGACAATAAGATCGTCGAATCGATCGCCATTGAGATCTGCAACCACAAGACTGACCACGGGTTGGGGAATCCAGAATCGGCTTTCCCAGGCAAAGGGTCCAAAGCGGCCGGACTCTTCCTGGAGGTAAAGCTCGACGGGACGATCACGAGAGGCAACGACGAGGTCCAGTTTGCCGTCGTGATCAAGATCGAGCCAGGCAGCATCAGTGGTATCCCCAAAATGGCGCAGACCAGAACTGAGCGTCGCATCAACTACAGAGCCATCGCCCGGTGCCATTGCGATGAGTGAGAGCGGAAGGCCGCGAGGACGGAGCTGAAGGAAGTCGTCGAAGCCGTCGTCATTGTAGTCCGCGACTTTGAGACGGCTGCCGAGGGCAAGTCCATCGAAGACAGCCGACTCGGAAATCTGGCCCCCATCGGCTGCGCTGGCGAGTCGTCGACCCCCGTCGAAGAGGAGATCGGCCCCGCCCGCCGGGTTGCGAATCAGAGCAGCAGCTGATCCGCTGGTAGTGAGCTGGAGATCGAGTCTCGTGGAGTAGGTGAGGGATTCCGCCTCTTCCGGTAGCGGGTAGAGTAGTTTTTCGGGAATTTGCGATAGATCAGCATCCAGAGCGCTGAGAGCAGCTGTCATGCGGACTCGATCAGATGCATCCGGATTGGCCTCGACATCTTTGGCGAATTCGGTGACCCAGGCGCGGAGTTTTTCCGGATCACTCGACTCTACTCCCGATCCAAAAGGGACAGCGGCATCTGGGAGCAGCGCTATCGGATCTTCCGCGACTGGAGGGGCCATCGGATTGTCCGAGAATTCTGCGAGGAGAGTCTCGACGGCGCTCACAGTGGATTGATCCTGAAATCGCTCGAGTAGGGCCAAGTCGGGTCTCGCTGGCCTAAGCCAGGGACGCGGGGTGCTGGTCACCGATTCGCGGCGCTGGCCGATGACAACGAGCGCGATGACGACGACACAGACGAGCAGGGCAGTCAGTGAGGCAACCAGAAGCGTCTTTTTGGTCATCCCTGCACCTGTAGCGTGCTCCGAGGCAATACTCAAGAAAACCCGCCGATCGCAATCTGACCTTGCCTCGGTGAGAGAGTTTCGGAACAGTGTGTCGTGATCCTCAATCTCGATCGATTTCTGCAAAAAGAGCGACCCTACTGGAACGAGTTGGAGCGGTTGCTCGATCGCCGAGACAATCAGCCGGACGACCCTCTTTCTCTTGGCGAGGTGCGCCGCTTTCAGTATCTCTACCAGCGAGCCTCCTCCGATCTGGTCAAGTTGCGGACCTTTGCGGGTGAGGCGGAAACTGCTCGCTTCCTCGAGCGTCTCATCGCGCGAAGCTACAGCCAGCTTCACCGCAGCGGAGGCGAGTCGATCCCATTTCGACCCTGGCGCTGGTTATCGCGCGTTTTCCCCGCGACCTTTCGCCGCCACTGGATTGCATTTGCCCTTTCGATTGGCACCTTCACGGCCGGGGGGCTATTCGGGGCTGGTGCTCTCCATTTTAACTATGAGCTGAAAAGCGATTTCATCCCTCCACAGTTCCGACACCTCAATGAAAAGCCTTCCGAGCGGGTCGAGCGAGAAGAAGAGCAAGACTTCGATGCCTTTCAAGGTCGGCAGCAATTCTCCGCTCAGCTCATGGTCAATAACATTCGGGTGACGCTGCTCGCTATGGTGCTGGGGATACTCTGGGGGGCCTTCACCTTGATCCTGCTTTTCTATAATGGAATTTTGATAGGGATCGTCGGGTATGATTACATCATTGATGGACAGTCAACCTTTCTCGCGGCGTGGCTCTTGCCGCACGGTTCGATTGAACTGCCGGCGATTTTTATTGGTGGGCAGGCCGGGCTAGTCATCGCCCACGCTGTTTTTGGCTGGGGAACCAACCTTGGCCTGCGCGAACGGCTCTCTCGGATCCGGAGCGATCTGCTCACCTTGGTAGGCGGGGCCGCATTGCTGCTGGTCTGGGCGGCGATTATCGAGTCGTTCCTTTCCCAGTATCACGACCCCGATTTCTATCCCTGGAAGATTGGATTTGGCTTATTGCAGCTGC
>JBCCBR010000276.1:0-5254 GCA_039033935.1 Verrucomicrobiota bacterium | reverse complement strand
GTTCGAGATCCTCTGGCTTGACCCGATGGACTCGGCGCACATACCGGTGGTGACCGCGGAAGCCGACTTCGTCTTCGCGGTGCTCTCCTCGGAGCTCGTCACTGAGGTCTTCCAACTCGTGGATCGGCTGGGCCGGATCAAGGTCAATCTGCGTCCAGTGGTAGTCGGCATGCTCATTATTGGCGACTCGGAGAAAGCCGGTGATAGGCGCCGATGCGAGACCAACCAATTCTTCGCCTTCGACAAGCGGCATCGTCCCGCGAGTAACAAACACGACCTTCGGTCTGAGTGCTTCGTCGGCTTCGTTCAGATACTTCGTGAGCTCGTGTGCGTAGCGCAATGTTGAATCCTGAGCCTGATCGAGCGATTCCAAGCTGAGTTGAGAAGTTCTCAGATGATCCAAGCCGAGTGTGTTGACGAGGGTTCGAATCGTTCGACCTTCGTCGAGCAGTTCATCACAACGACGAGTCATCTCAGAGACGGTCTGCCCTGCCAACTCGATGTCGAACTCGTCGCGCAGAGCCGGAATCAGGCTCGCGCCGATTCCCGCCTCATCGTTGGTAACCAGAATGAAGTCCCGGAGCGGAAGCTCGGGATTTTCATCGGATTGGTCGAGCGTCTCGGTTGACGCCTCAGCGTCCTCCTCTTCGGATTCGACTGGCAGTTCCACCGGGTGCGGTGCTCTGGCGATAAAGCACCCTTGCTGGTCTTCAGGCTCGTCTGGTGAGGCAATAAAGCTGGTCGCTTCGCGGAACTCTTCCTCGGTAAGCAGATTTTCCCACTGCGGTCGAGTCAATAGGGCGCTTCGTTTCCGCAGGTCAGTATCGGTGAAACGCCACCACCCTGACAGCAGGCCAAAGACGTTATCGAGTGGAGCCCGATTCCAGTTCACCTCGACAAACATGAGGACGCCGTCCTCGGCGAGGGCGTGGCGCAAATTTAGCAGCGACAATCGCAAGTCGGCTGTCGCGTGAATCACGTTGGAAGCGATCACAATATCGAAACTGTGAGCATCGAACCCCTGCGCCGTCGGGTCTTTCTCCAGGTCAAAAAGCTTGAACTCGACAAAGGGATACTTCTCCCCAAACCGATCTTGAGCCGTCTGCAAGAACGTCGGCCCATTGTCTGTGAAAACATACTCGGTTCGGTCAGCCGGCAGCGAATCGAGCAGGTAGCTGGTCAGCGATCCTGTCCCGCCCCCAACTTCAAGAATCCGTATAGCCCTGCGCTCAGGAAGCCCTTCAACAGCTTTCTCAAGAGCCGCTCGGAATTGCTCGTTGATCACGGGGAAATCCGCTCCGTCCCGGTAAAAGGTCTCCATCACCCGTGAGGAACCTCCCGGAAAGAGTACGTCGATCGGGTCAATTTCCCCATTCAGTACTTCTGCCAGATGCGGAGCCGCGAGCCGTTGCAACTCTGCCTCCGACTTGAAAGCGGGCAGCTCCTTTTCGATCTGGTCAAGCCAGGGCTCGACGTCCTCATACACAGGGACCTCGATAACTTCCCAGGATTCTTCCCCGACAGACTTGAGGAAACCACTTTTACTGAGCGACTCACAGTGTGCGTAGATGAGTCGGCGATGGTGAGACGCGATTGACAGAGCAGCGAGATGTTGATCGAGATCAAAAGTCTGACCGACAACCGGTGTCCATCCCAACTTGAGCCACGCGTTGATAACGGCTTGGTGCGAGAGCCGGTCTATCGCCGGCATGAACTGATCGAAGTAGCTGGAGAGGCCCCGCTCCGCGTACAACTCCGGCAGGTTGGCATTGGCGGCTTTTACCAGCTCAGCGGTTGGTGGGATCTCAGCAGACCCGGAAATTCGGGTCCCTTTCAAACGAAGAACTTCCCACTTCGCTTCGTAGAGACATTTGTCGAGATCGTCATTGTCACTCTGCTCGACACGATCTGCTCGAAAGCCAAAGATCTCCGCGACGAGAGCGCCGGAGTCGTCATAAACGTCGATGTCGGCAATGATGTATTCGCGATCGTTACTCGTGTCGACCCTGGCATGCCCCCAGAGCCTCAGTGGAGGCCGCTCGACATGGAGTCGGATGCTCCCGATCGCGGCTGGGAGATAGAAATAATCGGTCGCTTTGGCACCGTCCGGCTGGATCTGCCCGCCTTTCACAGTGTGGAAGCAGGCATCAAGAACAGCCGGGTGGAAGTGATGATCAGGGATGGTGTCGTAGAGCCCCTCCGGCGCAACAATCTCCGCGAGACACTCCCCCTCTTTCCGCCAGACTTGCTGGAGATGCTGGAAAAGGGGCTGAAATTGATACCCAGCTTTCGAGTAGTCGGAATAATATTCCTCGTGGTCGAAATAATCAGTCAGATTGGACTTTGCGATTGAAAAGTCGAAAGCTGCGCGGGCAGGCTCCGGCTGTTTGCGGAGGACACCCTCGGCATTCAAATCCCACTCTTTGTGATCGGGGCTGGAGTAGACTCGAAAAACGCGAGTTTCAGGATCAAATGCGACCTCCACCGTGGGCACTTTCGTCTCGGAAACGAAGAGCGCCTTCTTCATTTCGAGATCTTCAACCACGTAGTTCTCTCCGGGGAAAAGCTTCCTTGCGAGGGCAATACCGATCTCACCGTAACCCGATGCCGGAAAGACAACGCTGTCCCAAAAGCGGTGATCGTCCAGCCAGGTGTAATACCGAGGATCAAGCTCAAACTGCCAGGTCGGAATCGGCGCGACCTGCTTGAGGCCGAGAAGCGGATGCTCGAGATCGGCACAACGAAGATACTCGTTGGCATCAGACTCGAGCCAGAAGTCCTCGCCCTGCCAGGCGTAGGTGGGCAACCGAACTCCCTTTGGAGAGGCTTGGTTCAACGACTCCCACTCCAACTCGTATCCGTGATTATGGAGCGTTGCGAGACTCGTCAAAATCTCATCGGTCTCATCGGTCTTGCGTTTGCAGGAATGGAAGTAAAATCCTTTGCGCCCCTGCTCGGAGAGACATTCCAGGATCGGATTTTGAAGGGCAGGGTGAGGCCCCAACTCCAGGAACGTGTCTTCCCCGGATCGAATCAACCCGCTAATGGCCGGAGCAAAGAGAACGGTTTCGCGAACGTTCTGCCACCAATACTCCCCATCCAGCTTCTCTCCACTGACGAGTCCGCCAGTCACAGTCGAGATGTAGGGAATGGTTGTCGGCCTTGGCTTGATCCCAGACAGCGTTTTGAGGAGCTCATCCTTGATCGGCTCCATCTGGTGGGTGTGGAATGCGTAGTCAATCCGCAACCAGCGGACGAACTTACCTGCCTCTTCGAGTTCTGCAGCAACAGCCTCAAGCGGCTCGGTATCCCCAGCCAGGGTCAGTAGCGTCGGGCTGTTGACAACGGCCACTTGGACTTGATCGATCACGTGCTCGATCGCCGCGTCTGCTTCCGCTTGAGAAATACCAACTGCGACCATGCGCCCCTTGCCGCCAGTCTGATCCTGAAGGCGAGACCGGTGGTAAATGATCGTCACGGCATCTTCCAAGGTGTAGGCGCCAGCGACGTAAGCCGCTGCAACCTCGCCGACGGAGTGTCCGACAACTTTCGAAGGCACGATGCCCCACGATTTCCAGAGTTCCGCCAGTGCGATCTGAAGTCCAAAAATAGCGGGCTGAGCAATGTTGGTGCGGTTAATCTGCGAAGACTCTTCGTCGCGCGTCATCTCGTCGATCAGCGACCAACCGGCGAGCGGCTTGAGATACCGATCGATCTCTTCGAGCACGTTTCTGAAGACCGGCTCGCGTTTGATCAGATCCTGACCCATTCGCCACCATTGAGCTCCCTGACCCGTAAAGACGAAAACGATCGGATGCACTTCCCCAGCCGGACGGCCGGCAATGGCTTTTTCCCCTGCATTTCCGACGAGCCACTCGGTCATCTCTTCGATGATCTCAGCTCGATCATTTCCGAGGAAGACCACTCGATTATCGTGGTGCTCTCGTTTCAGACCCGCTGCCGCACCGATCGCGGCGAGCGATTCATCTGAGCTTGCCTTGAGGAATCGACGCCACCGCACCACCGTGTCGCGCAAAGCGTCATCGCCCCGACCGGAGAGCGGCATGACCACGGGACGCTCCGCTCGGTCTCCAGATTTCACTTCTGGCACAAGTCCACTCGACGGAGCTTCGGCCTCATCAGGAGCCGCCTCGAGGACGATGTGAGCATTCGTTCCCCCAAAGCCGAAGGAATTGACGCCCACCACCGGGAGGTATCCGTTCAGCTTGGGAATCTCTTGCAACTCAGTCGCTACCTTGAGTTTGAATTCATCGAAAGGAATGTCCGGATTTGGGTTCTTGAAATTGAGATTCGGCGGCACCTGATCGTGATGCAGAATGAGCGCGGCCTTTGCCAAACCTGCCACTCCTGAGCCTGACTCGAGGTGTCCGACGTTCGTTTTGCAGGAGCCAATCAGACAGAAATCACCTCGGTCTCGCCCCTGCGAAAGGATCGTGCCGAGCGCCCGCGTTTCGATCGGATCTCCAACTGGTGTTCCGGTGCCGTGAGCTTCCATGTAGCGCACCCGCTTAGGCTCAAGTCCGGCTTGGCTGTAGGCAATTCTCAGCATTTCGGCCTGAGTCTCCACTCCCGGCACGGTCATCGACGAGGTGTTGCCATCCTGGTTGATGACGGCCGCTTTGATTGTGCAGTAGATTCGATCACCGTCTCGTTGCGCCGCCGAGAGCGGTTTGATCACGAACATTCCGGCACCTTCACCGCGCACATAGCCGTTTGCGCGATCGTCAAAAGCGAAGCACTGGCCCGTCGGCGAGAGCATGGTCGCCTTGGAGAATCCAATCGACGCGTCGGGCGTGAGCAGAGCATTACAACCACCCGCAATTGCCATTTTCGCCTGGCCCGACCAAATGCTTTCGCAGCCTAGATTAATGGCCACCAAGGCGGAAGAGCATGCGGTGTCTACCGATACTGCAGGACCTTTGAGGTCGAAGAGGTAGGAGATCCGGTTCGAGGCGATTGAAAGAGTCGAGCCCGAGTTGGTGTGGACGTCGACATTCCGTGGATCGCTTTGCGCGACGTTGGCGTAGTCGTTCGAGGCGATGCCGACGTAGACCGACGTCTCGGAGCCTCGCAGCTTTGCGGGAGCAAGCCCGGCATCCTCGAGCGACTCCCAGGCTGTCTCCAGCATCCAACGCTGCTGAGGGTCCATCCGCAGGGCCTCTCGCGGCGAAATTCCGAAAAACTGCGCGTCGAATCGTTTGAAGTCGTGGATAAATCCACCCCACTTCGTGAT
>JBCCBR010000275.1:0-5273 GCA_039033935.1 Verrucomicrobiota bacterium | reverse complement strand
CGCGCAAGCTGCGCGGCGTCCTTGCGCGCGGCGCGGCGGACGGCTCGTTCAGGGCGGGGGTCGATCCGGTCGATCTCTACCTGACCATCGCCTCGCTCTGCTACTACCCGGTCTCCAACCGGCACACTACCACTGCCGAACCACTCACTTCGTTGGCAAGCTATTCGCGCTTTACTACGTTATTCAGATACGCAGCAACAAGGTCGAGGACGAGGGCGACATGCTTCCCCTCCGAGGCGAACAGACTGACTTTTGCTCGCCTCCAGCCCATCTGAATGCAGATCTCGGCACCGCCGCGCTTCATCACGGTGCAGATGAAACCGGCGTAAATTCTGACGGCATCGGCCGACAGGATCGGCTCGCCGATAGGCTGCCACCCCGCTTCTTTTTCTCACCGAAATTCTCTCTTCTGACGCACCTGTGAATCGGGGGCGGGTGGATCAGATCCGCCCTGGCTCATGGCATTTCACGGAAATAGACCCACCGCTCCGGGGCGGCTGAAAGCTGAAGACGGATGCCACCCTCGACCTTCCCCCACGTGCTGATTTTTCCATCGGCCTCCTGCACGAGGGCAAGACCGGGGCCGGAGCCATCCAGCAATTCGTAGGCGATCGTTTCGCCCGAGCCATTCTGCATCCGGATCACTTCGCTGCCTGTGAACCGGACGGTGCGCCCCTCGAAGGGGGTCAGCAGGGCTCGGGCGACTCCGCCCTCCAGCCCGCTGACGAGGTTGCCGATCAGGCCTTCCGACTGATCCGGGTCGGTTCCTCCCGAGATCTCGGATACCGTTCGTTCTTTGTCCAGTTCCCAAGTCCCGACCAGCCAGTGTTGTCCGAGACAACCGGAAAGGCCTATCGAGCAGAGGATTCCGAGAACGACTTGTTGGCAACTTTTTGAGATCATCGATCCGGATCCTAGGTGATCGCTCCAGATACTACCAGCGCGAAAACCGCTCCGTCTGAGTGCTGTCCGGTTTATTTAAGACATCTAAGATAATCGTTGCTGGGGGTCGAGATGAGAGGCATATTGGAAAACACGCGTCTGCTTATTATTTCAATAAGCTCAATAGATTTCGAACTCCGCATCTGAACCGACCCCTATGGCTGCTCGTTCCTCAACGTCCGCGAAACGAAAAACCGCGACGCGGAAGAGAGCTAGCTCAGCCACCAAAGCGAAGACGAAATCGAGGGCCAAAGCGAAGTCTGGCCGCCAGAAAGCTCCTCCGCTGGGGCCCTACGCCTACCGAGAATTTGTGAGTATTATCGCAGTCGGCTTTGTCGCGATGTTTCTGCTCGCGTTGATCTCCTACAGTCCTACCGATTTGCCGAACTGGGTTCCATTCTCAAGTCAATCCACTGCCGCTCCATCCGCTTCGGGCAATTTCATCGGCCCGGTTGGAGCCGTTGTCGCAGGCTACAGCTACTTTTTTTTCGGGGCCGCGGCGTTTCTGATTCCAGCGGTGATGATTTGGTTTGTCATCCAAATCGTGATGGGCTCGCGACCTTTCCATTTCCGGAACTGCGTTTCCTTCGCAGCGCTGATCCTCTCAGCAGCATGTGTCGTGGAATACCAGTCGGTCTTTTTCAGCGAGTGGGCTCTCAAATACAATCTGCCACGCAGTGCCGGCGGCTTCGTTGGCTATGCCCTTGGACATCAAGTTTTCGAGCGATTCCTGGGCCCAGTCGGAGCCTTCATTGTGATGGCGATTACCTACGTAATTGCCTTGATTATCATCACCGGTATCCATCCGATCCAGTTCGCGGTCATGGTCAAGGACAGGGCCCTCGATCTCTGGGATGACCTCGGTGAGCGCGAGTTCTTTCGGGGCTTCTTTTCCTGGCCGACCTTTCAGTTTGCCAGTGAGCGGTCATCTCGGCGGAAAAAACCTTCGCGCCCAAAACCGGCGCGCGCTGAAAAAGAGCCGGATTCCCAGCCTGAGCTTTTTCCCGAGGAAACACCCATCCGTCAGCCGGAGGTTAAGCCGCCAAGTCCAGAGCGTAAAATTATCGACGCTTCAGCTCGCAAGCCAAAGGGGACCGGGAGTAAGGACGAGGGATCTCTTTTCAATTCCGGGTCTGGAATGCTCACGGGTGGCCAGTTTGAAGACTATCAACTGCCAAGTTTATCGATCCTTCACTACCCCGAGGGTGAAGAGGGCGAGACCGCTGACGAAGACGAGTTGATCGATCTCCAGAATACGATCGTGGATACGCTTGGGACCTTTGGAGTCGATGTCGAGCCTGGCGACATCACACGCGGGCCGACCATTACCCGCTACGAATTGTATCCTGCTCCCGGTCTGCGAGTGAACCGCATCACTTCGTTGGAGGCGGATATCGCACGAGCGACGAGAGCGGAGCGCCTCAATATTCTCGCCCCGGTACCTGGGAAAGACACAGTTGGAATCGAGATTGCCAACGCAGAGAAAGTTCCGGTAGCGCTGCGCGAACTTTTCGAAGACGACGCCTTTCGAAAGACGAAGGCAAAACTCCCGCTCGCTCTCGGCAAAGATGTCTACGGTCGAGTGATTGTCGGAGACCTTGCTCGGATGCCGCATCTCTTGGTCGCTGGGGCGACCGGCTCCGGTAAATCGGTCTGTATCAACAGCATCATTGCAAGTCTGCTCTACCGCTTCTCTCCAGATGAGCTGCGGTTCATCATGGTAGACCCCAAAGTAGTTGAAATGCAGCTCTACAACGATCTCCCTCACATGGTCGTCCCGGTTGTGACAGATCCCAAAAAGGTCCTCCTCGCTTTGCGCTGGGTGATCAATGAGATGGAGCGTCGCTACGCATTATTTGCAAAAATGGGGACCCGTAATTTCGAAGGGTTTAATGAACTGCGGAAGCGCCAACTTAGAGAAGACGAAGAGAATCGAACAAGCGCTGCCGAAGCCTCGCCCTCCAACTCGAACGCTTCGAGCCAGGTAGAGAGTCCCAATGCCGAAGTGGTCAACGCTGAGCCTGAACTCGCGCACCATGTCCGG
This sequence comes from Verrucomicrobiota bacterium, assembly GCA_039033935.1. Classification (GTDB taxonomy): domain Bacteria; phylum Verrucomicrobiota; class Verrucomicrobiia; order Verrucomicrobiales; family DEV007; genus Arctic95D-9. Next base: position 2,287 of record JBCCBR010000275.1, on the reverse strand, counting down.
GTGGCTGACGATCTCGCTGCGGAGGGTGGCTTCCCGATGGCAAGCGGCGGAAGTGATGGCGAACCTGAAACGGGCGCGCCTCCGTTCGATACGGATGAAATGCTGCATGCTCGCGCGACGAGCCCGAATTCGGGGAAACCGCCCGAGGAAGAGATTCCTGAAAGCCTGCCCTACATTGTCGTGATCATCGATGAGCTTGCCGACTTGATGCAGACGGCGCCGGCCGACGTCGAAACAGGGATAGCCCGAATCGCGCAAAAAGCCCGGGCTGCTGGGATTCACTTGATCATCGCTACACAGACGCCGCGCGCTGACTTGGTGACGGGCATTATTAAGGCGAACGTCCCTTCGAGAATTGCCTTTCAGGTCTCGTCAAAAATGGACAGCCGCATCATTCTTGACGCGAACGGTGCCGAAAATCTAGTCGGCAAAGGTGATATGCTCTATTTGCCTCCTGGATCAGCCCAATTGGTCCGCTCTCAGGGCGCTCTCATCACCGACGAGGAAGCTCAGCAGTTGGTCGATGCCTGCGCCGCTCAAGGGAAGCCCCAGTTTGAACCGGAAGCCCAGGCTCAGATCGAGAATGGAGATTTCGGAGAGGAAAATGAAGTTTCGGACGAAGACGAAGAGATCATCGAAAAGTGTCTCGAAGTCATTTACACCGAGAAAAAAGCATCCACGTCGCTCCTTCAGCGCCGACTCCGTCTCGGATACACCCGAGCAGCCCGAATGATCGATATCCTCGAGAGTCGTGGCATCATCGGACCGGGAGAGGGGGCCAAGCCCCGTGAGATCCTGGTCGACTTAACAGACGATTTTGCCTGATCGACCGACCACTGGCTCGTGCAAAGATTGCGGAATATTTTCTTTTCGCTCTGGTGGTTAGAGTTATTACGTAAAAATTTGCAGAAATTTCGTTCTTTTGTGCAAATATATGCAACTTTGGGATTCGTCCCTGTTGGTAACCCCAGGCACTACTTTAGTGACTCAGTAGTGGATAACGTTCGTCTGATAATACGACGACCCCAACCTGGGCCAAAAAAATCCCCTTAATTCCTTTCCAGCCCATGGCTACCATCGGACAACAGCTGAGCGAAGCTCGCCAGGATCAGGACCTCACTGTGGAGGAAGTTGCCCACCGTACGCACATCAAGGCTTCGATCCTGAAACAAATCGAGAGGGATGATTTTTCGCAGTTCGCATCGGTTTCCTATGCGCGGGGATTTGTGAAACGCTACGGAGAGTTTCTCGGCGTCGATTTTAATCCCTCGCTGCTCGCTTTGAACAGCGAAACTGCCTCTGGAGGAGCTGAGACGCAGCTCACCGATGAAATCAAGCGAACCATCAAATCAGATCGCCGATTTCGAGTCGAAGCGCGGACGCCTCGTCCCAAGAAGCCCGGGGCGGCAACGCCTTTGGTTTTGAACCTGGTTTTGCTGGCGCTGATCCTTGGCTTGGTCGGCTTTTACTTTTTGGGCTTCAAAGCTAACTCGGCGGCTGAGGTGAATGACGAGATTGCGCGCAAGCTCGATCAGGTGAATCCATTTCAGCGAGCTGACGAGGCGGCAAGATCCGGCGAAGAGTCGGAGCCAATCCTGACAGATTTCAACTCTGAGGCGGCTCCCGAGACCGACCCAATTGAGACTGTGTTGGCACCAAAGAACCGCGCTGATGAATTTGCGGCCTTGGACGCCCTTTTGGAAGAAGAGACCAATGCGCTTTCGTCTGGCTTGGAACTGCAGGCTTCAACAGGTGCTGATTCTCCCGAAGCGGATCAAACGAGGCTTTCCCCACGGTTGGTCCAACCGGCTTTGCGGAGTTCCGTCATCGGTGACGATGGTGGTGTAGTCTTGCCGAAAGTGGAGTTCTCATCCGAGGCTGGGGTCCCCCGCTCTTTCTCAACTCAAAGCCAGGAAGGAGCTGAGTCGGTCGATGCGAGCGAAGATCGATCGGGGGAAGAAGCCGACAATCCTGCAAGCCGCGGTGGACCCGCTGCCGGGGGCGCTGGAATCCGTCGGTTTGATTCCGAGAGTGATTTGGAAAGCAGCGATCGCGTCGTTTCGATACGGTCGTAAATGCTCCGGTGATTCCAGCCTGATCTTTCGACATGGCAACTGGAGACTGGTTGGTGCCCCTCTACAGTCTTCCCGCTGCTGACTATCCTCCTCTGGATTCGTCTATTCGAATTCGCCCGGCTCTCCCGCCAGAAAGAGCCGTTGTTTGTGATTGGGTCGCTGAGAGGTGGGGGCAAGGCTGGAGAAGTGAAGGCCCCATGTCGGTGAAGGGG
>JBCCBR010000274.1:0-5289 GCA_039033935.1 Verrucomicrobiota bacterium | reverse complement strand
GGGAGAAACACAGATGTGAAGGACTCGCAACATCAGTCTCCGTCTGGCTCAACCAACTTTCCGATATTGAAATCAATTTTCAGCCAACGCCCTCCTCTGAGCAGGCTTTTCAGTAACAGCATCGGAATCTGCCAGTGATAGAGGAACAAAAAGGGTAGGGGATCACGCTTTCGAAAAACCCCATCGATGCCGTTGCGCAGGCGTGCCATTACCTCGCGTCTTTGATCGTTCCGACGAGATCCGAGGAAGCGCCAGATTTCGTGCCCCAGCCAGTAGGTAGGTTTGCTGTCAGAGAGAGGGTAAATAATCGGCGTACCTTCTGGATCTGGAGTCACCGAAGGCTCGAGGTAGGCGTGCGCGAGCTGAGGGTGATCGTGAAACATCGTCACCGCCGTGTGGGTCCGAGGATTGCACTCGACTGGTCGAGGCACGCCAGCGGCGTCGACAATAAAATCAAACGAGATCTGGCCAGTGAGCTGATGAGCCGCCACGAATTTTGTAACCCACTCTTCGATCGCGGGATGGTCGACATGGTCGTAGTTGACCTGAAACGGCGATGACTGAGAGCACCCATGAAGTCGGATGACTCCGTCGTGCGCGACGGTATGCGTGCAAAATTCATCGCCTTCGAGAAACTCCTGCAGCACCCACGGGGATTCCTCCGAAATAGGCAGCGATTCGATGTGGCTTTCCATGCCAGGCCATGGCAGCACCGGTCGTTCAAGACGGTGGATCGAGTCGTAGTTAATGCTCTTGAGAAGATAACGCCGACCCTCTGCGAAATTGTGCTCCAGCACGTCGCGAGGAGAAGTGATGCGTTTCACTTCGGGACCGGGCAGACCAAGTCTTGATACTTCCGCGCAGAACTTTTCCTTATCATCGAGAAGCTGTGTGAGCTCGGGCGAGTAATGGATCGCCCGCGCGCCCTCTCGCAGCCTAGTGCCGACTGCTGCATCGGGCGACGAGCCAAAAGGACTCGATACCGGGACGAGAAAGGCTGCCTGTTCCTCTTCGAAGATCTGGAGCATCGTATCGGCATAGCCCGCAGGGTCAGACTTCGGGTCAGGTAGTGCCACGAATCGATCGACGGCGAAGGAGTGTCGGTGAGCGCTGTGGCGATACTTTTCGATCTCGGTCAGGATCACTCGATGGCCGGCACCTGCAAAGGCTCGTGCCAGTTGAAGCGATTTAGACATTTTTCCGCCGGTCAAAACTATCGTCGAGCGGGCGCCGTTTCGTTTTTTCCGGCTCTCGATCCAACCTCCGATCGCCCACGGCAGACAGATCAGTACGCTGAGGAGCGTGAGCGGGGCGCTTGCAATAAGTAAAGTAAGGACGGCGAGAGTCGAAGCCGTGCTGTGTCCGACCTTGGCGACAGGTTTATCGCCATGACGAGCAGATGACGATCTTCCACAGGCGTCTGAGGAGTAGCCGGTCCCGGGCATCTGCATCAGTTTATCGAAGGCGGAAGTTTTTACTCAGCGCGACGGATCAGGGTGACTCCATCGCGGATCGGCACGATCACCTGCTCGGTGCGTGGGTCTTCGGCCACTTTCCGGTTGAAGCGATGAACCGAACGGCCATTGATCGACGGGTGTTTCTTGGTCCACGGTTCGCCCTGGAGGAGGGTATTATCGACTGCAAGAAAGCCACCCGGCCTCAGGAGGTCGCGGTCGAGGAGCAGATCGTAGTAGCGACCGTAGCCAGGTTTGTCGGCGTCGAGAAAGACAAAGTCGAATGTCTCGCCTTCATCAGCCAGCTCACTGAGCGTTTCCAGCGCCGGAGCGACTCGGATACTGATCCGCTCTCCGGCTGGACTTTGATCGAATGCTTTTTTTGCAACTTTTGCGGCGTAAGCGTCGAGTTCGCAGGCAAGGACGGTGGCTCCGTCGGTCAGGGCCTCCGCCATCGCCAGCGCGGAGTATCCGGTAAACATGCCAATCTCCAGGATGCGCTGCGGTTTCAAGAGACGCACGAGCAGGGCCAAAAACTGGCCCTCGAGTTTGCCGGAGACCATCTCGCTTTCCAGTTCGATACCGGTCTGACCGCTTTCAAAAGCGGCTTTCCAGTCAATCTCGCGAGTAGAATCGTCGAGTTGTTCGAGGGCGGTGGAGGGGGCTCCTGAGTTGTCCTCAAGGTAAGGGTCGAGCCCCCCCGCAAGGATGTTGCAAAATTCGATTTCTTTCCGAAGCGACTCCGGGATCGAATCGAGTGAGGCGATCTCTGAGGCAATGGTCTGAAGCTTTGCTGCCAGGATGCTGGCGGGCGTGACCGGGCGCAGGATGTCGGCCATTTTGATCAGACAGTGGCGGTTTCCGCGACAGTGCTGGTGCCGACGGTAGACGGATCTTCAAGACCAACATCTTCGCAGAGTGGTTCTCTGCCGACTCCGGAGCGGGCGTGTGTTTTGCAGATCGCCTGATATTGGTCGATTGCGTCAAAGAGGTCAGCGCGGCTAAGTTCCGTGAGATAGCCACAGTTGCCGATGCGATTTCGGGGAAGGGGAGCGGCAAGGTGGCCACCTCTTTTCTCGACGATCTTCACCTGCGATTCCCAGACCAAGTCCCGATCAAGAAGCACATCGCTCCACAAGCTGAGCTCCAGCTTTTCAATCAACGACTGGATGCGGTGCATGCTGTCTTCGCTGATCCAGCCTTGCTGATAACTGAGAAAAGCGCCAAAGCCCATCCCGACCGAAACGGCGTGTCCGTGGAGCAATCCGGCCGCAATTTCGAAACCGGGCGACCAAGTGTGCCCATAGGCATGAGGGCGCGCTTGGTGGGTTTCGTAAAGATTCCCATATTCCGCCTCGACGTAACTGCGCATCGCGCCGCTAACGATCTGCCGCGAAAGCTGATCCAGGTCGGATCCCGGTTTGGTATCGACCGTCCCGAGCCTCGAGCGAATCAAGTCGGCGCCACCCGCCTCGAGTTGTTCGAAAAGGACTTCATCTTTGACCACGGCCATCTTCACGATTTCGGCGAGTCCGTGGCGGAGCCAACCCTCTTTCAGGGAGCTGAAAAGCGTCCGATCTGTGATCGTGAGGATGGGCGAGTGGTAGGCGCCAAAGAGATTTTTGTAGCCAAACCCATCGCAGCAGGTCCGAGGAGAGGGGCCTGCATCGATCCCTGAAACGATCGAGCTTCCGACCATGACATAGGGAGTGTTGCGATGGTAGAGAGCGCAAGCTAAGCCTCCGGTGTCAGCGAGAACGCCCCCACCCACGATTAAAATCGGCTCATTCCGAGAGACTCCGAGCCGCTTGAAGTCGCCCAGCATCCGCTCAACTGTTCCAATGGCCTTGTCGACCTCCATCGCTCGATAGACAAGGAGGTCGAGCTTGATCTTGTGATGGTCGAAGTAGAGACGGAGGCGATCACCGTGGAGCTGCTCGACATTGGAATCGATCAGGCAGACGCATCGATTTTGAACGCTGTAGATGTCGGAGAGTGTGTTTTGACCTGGGGAGAAAACATCGTCAATGATTCGGATTGAGGTGAAGGTCTTCTGGGTCATCACCGCTTCGATCTCGGAATCGTCGTTGAGGCTGACGACTGAACCAGAACTCTCCCGATAAACTGATGTTGGAAAGATCGCGTGAGGATCGGTCTCGGTGAGCGCCTCTACCAAACGATCGATCGACGCAGCATGCGCCCCAGCTTTGAGGTAGCCAACCAGTCTGCCTTTACCGGCGGGCTCTTTGGCAAGACGCGTTGCGTAACTTTGCCAGTGGACCGCTGCCTCAGGAAAGCGGCCACCAGCAAGCTCGGCCATGTCTCTCGTAAAAGCGGCCATGGTGCCCCCAAGGCAGCAGCGGAGACGCCTTGCTGCAGCGAGAGAGTTGAGGTGTTCGGCAAAACCGTCGTGATCCCCACAGGCAACGTCATAGGGGGGAATCTGAGTCAAAGCCTCAATCAACGAGAGTGTGTCAGGGTGATTGCAGAAGAAGTGGAGACCACCTTCGACAGGCTCCCCCGCAAAAAACTCGTGAGGGAAGTTCGCAAGGAACTGATCAATTAGGACAAACGGGTTCGTATTCATGAGACAAAAGACAGACAGATTGAGTCTGTCTAATTTTTGTCTAAAATACGCCGTTCACCCGAAGGCGGTGCCGTTTATTCGCAGGTTCTTGCGAATTCGCGTCGGGAGCTCCCCATTGCGCGCTATTTTGTCTCGGAGGGGACTGCCTTTGATGGGCCAGCCCTGAATCCTTTCACCGGAGTTCCAGCGTGGTCGGATTGGCTCCAGCGGCAGGCTCGATCCCTAGGAGTTTGCACACGGTAGCGTGGAATTCGGTCTGACCAATTTCCCCGAAATCGCCTCTCGCGACCGGATTCGGGTAACCAGCGAGGATGATTTGACCTGACATCCGGATCGATTCGTTAACCGGGTAGCCATAACCGCCGAAGTATCCTGGACCCTCTGTCGGATCGAAGACTGGCTCCTCCGCGCTCATGTCGGTGAAGCCGTAGTCGGTCTTCAAAGTCATGACGCGGTCGCCGACTCGGTCACTGTGATTGTATTCCCAGTCAGCAGGGAGATCCTCCTTCTTGTAAGTTCGGAAATAGATAAACTTGCTGACTACGTCGTCGAATTTCTCGATAAGCAGATTTCGATCAATTTCTGATTCAGGAAGATCTTTGAACCATAGATTGGCGACACCGTTGTGGGCGACGACCTCGGCATTAGCCATCAACTCTTCGCCGAGCAAGTCAGGGAGGTTGACGTTCTTTTTCAACTCAGCCAGCCCATGGTCAGTCGAGATCAGGACGACGAGGTTGGCATTCGCAGGCGCGAGGGTCTCCCACTCCGCCTGAACCGTGTCGAAGAAGGTTTTCAGCGCCGAGTCTGTCGCTGCAACTGCTTCATAGGTTTCCTCAGTCCTCGGTCCGTTCAGCAGTCCAGCGGAGAGTATATCATTGAGCCGCACCATCACGAGCCGGAGCTTCTGGGTGTCATCATCAGCTGCGGCGGTGGCACTGGCGCGCCATTGCTCAAGCGCGAAATTCAGCCGAGTGCTGTCGTCGGACGCGCCATCGTAAGTATCGCGGTAGTAGGCAGCGGGGTTTTCCGCTGGCTGTTGCTGCGACAGTGGCCAGTCGTGAACCAGAGTTTTGATACCTTGGCGTGTTGCGGTCGTCCAGATCGGCTCGACCAGCATCAGGCTCGGGTCGGTCGGCTCCGTCACGAAAGTGCCGGGCGCTGTCCGGATCGTGTCGGCGGTGATGCCGTGCTTACCAGGGAGTTGACCCGTGGCCAGGGTGGTGTGAGCGGGAAAAGTGACACAGG
>JBCCBR010000273.1:0-5310 GCA_039033935.1 Verrucomicrobiota bacterium | reverse complement strand
CTCCGCAAGCGGCTCCCCTGCAGCGACCTCGTCCCCTGGCTTCACATAGGTCCGATAAAGTCGATTCTGGAATGGTGCTGCTACGGTCCGACGTACGACCGGCTGAATCTCACCATCCGCTGGCAGACGGTAGGTGACTGGGAAGAACAGCAGGATCACCAACGCAATCACCCCGACCATGGCAGCGGAACGCTTCAGCACGCTACTTTTCCAAAATCGTTGAATGCCGCCGCCGAGTGCTCCCGGTTTCGATTTCTTGAGAAAGCTGACCAGCGCCCCGACATGGGGTTGGCTCGCACCGAGGAGACGAAACAGTTGTGGCGTGACTTCGGGAAGACCCGGCGGCCAAAGCAAAGCCAAAGCCCCACGAGTATTGCTGGGCTCATGGTAGAGCGGGGCAATCACGACCCGACTCGATTTGAAAGAGTGGAGCAAGTCATCATGATTGGCGGAGACTACCGCCTCGCTTGCGACATTAGTCTGGCCCGGCCAAACCATGATCTCTCCGAGGGCGATCGATTCTCGCATCGCGGTCGAGAGTTGGGAGAGGCCGAGTGATCGCTTTTCCTCACTGCTCATTCCAGAGACCGCGTGGACCTTGCAACTCCGACTTGAGCCCGTCCCAAGTGCCACTCGCTGACAACCGAAAAACTTCTCCAACTCGGTCACAAGAGTGAAAACGGCGCGATTAAAAGTGTCCGCCTCGCCCGTCCGTGAAAACATATCGACCAGCAGAGTTGCCTGCCCGAATGCGTGGGCATTTTCCTGCGCGTCAGAGAGCAACTCTCGCTGGACCAGGAACTGGGTCGAAAGATGTAGCAAGGTAAAGCAAGGCTCTCGAAAAGCGATTCGCTCGGGCGGTAGAAATGCGGTGACACAGATCGGCGAAGCGTTTTTGAGAAAGAATGGCACCATCAGCCTGACATGCTGTCGCCCCATCACGACAAGGTCCACCTGCTGGCTGGTCTTACCGCTTATCGTCTTGACTACCTGTTCCGGTGCAACCGCCCACGTCTTGCGACCCTGCAGCGAATCTCCATCGACCAAAGCCATCGCGACAGGCTTGGCAACGGATTGGCCGGACTCCTCCCCTAACTCATGCACCCAAACAGCAGAGGCACCGATCAATGACTGCACGTATTGAGCATAAAACCGAACGAACTGAGTCTCGTCAGATGCTTGGGCAAACAGGCCACTGAGGGGCTTGAGGGTCTCCTCCGGCTTGAGCGCGCGGACTTGGGCAAGCGTTTGGATCGGCCGAGTAGTCGAAACCTTTGGGCCGATCGTTGTTTTTAGATCACTGGCTATTTCACCTGCCATAAATGACGGAGACAATCCGGGTAGCTCGAAACGGGATTCTCTGCTCTTGCAAGGGTCGCTAAAGGGAGGGAGCGCAAAAGCGCGGGGGAGCCTAAAAGATACCGAATTTCAGGGGTATTTACAATCCCGGATTCAGTCCAGCAGCCAATTTTCGGGCGGGCTTCGCTTGCCGGCCAATTTCTGAAGTAAGCTCAGCTACCTCAGAGTGTCCTCAATCTCATCCAAATATCGGCTGATGAGATCGCGACGAGGAACTTGCAGGTCCGATTCCAGATCACGCCGAAACTCCCAGTAATCGTCAAACTCGCGACTCCTTCGCGGTGACTGAGTAGCCTCGAAGTGATTGAGGTGATCTTGAGTCGCCTCCAAAGTCATGGTGATGGTTTCGCGGAGTGAGACTACATTGGTGAAGAGGGTATCAAGATCCTCGAATTCCTGTCGCGCGATCCGCTCGACAATCACTTCATATTGATCGAAGACGGGGCGATACAGCGGAAAGCCAACCAGCTTCATGTATTGAAGTCGATAGATACAGGCGGCCAGCTCCGCGTTGGCTTGGGGATGCTCATGAAAGTCTTCCCACTGAGCGAGCGTTCCGACGAAGGGTTCTGCCGCGATCGTTTCCTCGCTCTGGAATGCCTTGCCAAACCGTTGCAACAGTCCTTTTCCTTTCTGGGGTGCGGTCACCTCACCTCCAGCCAATCGGATCACCAGCACTTCGCTGAGCCGCTCATTGGTTTCATCGGGGGGGAGGTATTCAAATCGCCCCTGACTCCCGAGGTTGGCCACTTGCAGGGCCCACCACTTATCCAGCCCTTGCTCGACTTCCCGGATCGCTGGAAAGTGTTTCCTGAGCAGGGCTTCACTTGTCCGAGCATCACCGTCACCGGCAAGTCCAACATCCGCCAGATAGGCCCTCATCGAAATGTCCCCGTCTTCCTGCTCCAGCAGCGCATCGAGAAGAGCCGAGGCCGATACCCGAAATAGCTCCTCAGTCAGGGGATCGAGCCGATCAGCGCGATCCTCCTGAAAGACTGCTTCCGGCCGCATCACCTGAGCGCTCTTCAGCAGACCCTCGTAACTCGCACTCGGCTGACCGGCCCGGCGATGTTCGATGAGCTGATCAAATCCCCACACGATCCAGTCAGGCGGCTTCAGGTCAGGATTCGATAGCGAGCCAGGGCTGTCGGCAATTGGAAGTAAGATTTGCTCGTAAAGCAACCCACGAACAATTTCTCGTCGAAATGCCGCCTCGTCGAGACGCTCGTGAAGTCGGACACTGATCCGGATCAAAAACCGATTGTCTGGTCGGATCTCGACTTGCTGAATAAAGGTGCGACCCCGGCCGACATCTCCGGGGCTTCCCCACAGATCGATTGCGAGCGGAACTTTCCAGGAGTCTTCGGGGATATACCAGCGATCACTGACGGATTCAGGACGACGGATCGGAAAAAGCAAAAAGCGAAAGTCTCTTCGAATCTCCTCAGCAAAATTACGAAATATCACCCGAGTGCGAGGATCGCCGCCCTGAACCCGGATTTGGTAATCGTCACCCCAATCAGTAGTCCTTGCCTCAACAACCGCAGCGCGAGGTGAAATCGAGCGCATCTCGACACCGGGCACTTCTTGAGCGCCGAGTTCGTCTACGACGGCAAAACAAGCAACGCAGCCACCTGCGATCGCCAGCTGTCTGAGCAACGCATTCACCCCGAAATTGTAGCGAAAAATCAAACCCATCGCAATTGTTTCGTCTTCTCCGAATTCCTCCCAATGCCTTGCAATCCTCAACAAATCCGGCAGCATCCCCGATCATGAAAACGATCCTGCTCTGCCTACTCGCTCTTGCCTCGGTTTGTCTGAATGAGGCAGTCGCCGAAGAACGGCCAAATCTCATTTTCATTCTGACCGACGATCACCGTCAGTCAGACCTTGGTTGCTACGGGAACGACATCGTTAAAACCCCAAATATCGATCGACTCGCAACTGAGGGCGTTCTTTTCGAAAATGCCTCGATCACTTCCGCGATCTGCACGCCGAGCCGGATCACCTACTTCCTCGGCCAGTTCGAGCGCCGCCACGGCGTCAACTTCAACTCTGGAACGAGCGTCTCGCTGTCGGCGTGGTCGAAGTCTTATCCGGTGCTACTGCGCGAGCAGGGATACTTCACCGGCTACGTTGGCAAAAATCACACCCCAATCGGCGCTCTCGGCTACGAGACCGGGGTCATGGAAAAAACCTTCGATTTCTGGTATGCCGGCCACGGGCATATTCGTTTCTACCCAAAAAAGGTTCACCCTATCTTCGAGCACGCCAAGAGCGAGACACAGGTCGAGCTTGTCGGCGAAGGAGTTACTGAGTTCATCGGCGCGGGCTCACCTTCCTATCTCGGAGGTGCTGAGGAATTTCTTGCGACCCGAGATTCATCGAGGCCCTTTTGCCTATCGATCTGTCTTAACGTGCCGCACGGAGCCGGCACATCGACCATGCAACTCTTACCCTCTGACGACGAGCTCTACCGGACTGCTTATCGGGACCAGATTGAGACACTCCCACTCCCGGCGACTTTCCTGGCGAAGGCGGACATCGAGACGCCGAGAATCCCTTCCACTGTGTTGCACACTGAGTATCGCCAAGGCGGCTACAAATGGGTCGACAAAGAAGAAACGGTCCGCGAGCGGCGGGTCCGCCATTACCAGACCATCACCGGGATAGACCGTCTTGTCGGGCGAATTCGAGAGCAGCTCACCGAACTCGAGATCGCAGATAATACCGTTATTATCTTATCCTCAGACCACGGCCTTTTCTCTGGGGAATTTGGCCTCGGCGGGAAGGCGCTCAATTACGAAGTCTGCCTCGCTGTGCCACTGATCATTTATGATCCGCGCCTGAGCGAAGAAGATCGCGGTCAACGCCGTCATGAGCTAGTTCAGTCAATTGATCTTGCTCCCACCCTGCTTGATCTGGCAGGGCTCGAGACGCCGTCCGAAATGCAGGGTAGGTCCTGGGCTCCCCTGCTCGCTGACAAGAGTGCCGAGTGGAGAAGTTATGCCTTTGCCGAAAACCTTTGGTCGACTTACTTCGGCAATCCACGAATCGAATCGGTCCGCACCGAACAATGGAAATACATTCGCTACTTCAATAACGATCGCTCACTCTGGAAAGATCTCGAAGGTGCCAAGGGGGTGCGACTTTACCAGGTTTCTGAGGCTCAGAGAGAACTCTACAGCACTTGGCGAGATGCCAGTATTGAGGGAGAGCAGCCGGTCCATGAAGAGTTATTCGATCTCACCAATGATCCTCACGAATCAACCAATCTCGTTTCTCTCGAGGAGCACGGAGAAATTTTGAAAGAACTCAGGGAGAAGTGCCAGGAATTGGTCACTGAGGCCCGGGGGCCTCAAGATACCCACTCGACCGTGCCGATTCGAAACTGACGAAATCGCCAGCCACCAACCCCGAAGGTCCCCTTGAGTGCCGAAGTCAGCTAGAGGTGCGGCTCACGACGGTGATCCAGTCACATTTTGGCCACCGGCACGAGGCTGAACCCTCATCGCGAAGATACACCAAAGCGCTATCAAAAAAGCAGCTTCCCAGACCACACCAACCAATAGGCAAATGATATAGGTAATGCTGAGACCGACGCAGCACGCGCCCACCAGCAGATTTTTTCTCATATGCTTCGCGGCAACGAACAGAAAACCAAAGCTGCTCAACTTTGCCACGACCATGACGACGCCTGTGAGTATCGTTCCGAGATCAAACCCGGTGACCCATGGCGATGCGCCACGAGAGGAAGGTCTAAAAAATGACCACGGATAGGCCAGAAACAGCGGCAAATAGATTGACGCGAGGTGCTGAACCACTAGAGAGACCCCCGCAAAAGCGAACACCCAGATCTTCGTCAGCCGATCCTGTCCCATGGAATCGGTCCTACAAAAGCACGAGAGATTTGTCAATCAGACAACCGATTTCGTCAGAACTGGTAAGCCG
>JBCCBR010000272.1:0-5310 GCA_039033935.1 Verrucomicrobiota bacterium | reverse complement strand
AACACGGGTTCGAGTCCCGTACGGGTCGCCATTTTTTGGATCTCCACCAAGAAGTAGAGATAATTCGATAATCAGCTACCGAACTGATTCGACATCAGGGCTCGGCGGAGACCGCGCTTTGCTACGCTTCACGCGCTGCTCTGTCTCGCCTCGTCACTATCCCAATCGCCGCCCCGAGAATCACGGTGACCCCAAAACTGATCATCCCGTTGAGGATCGGCCAGAGATCGTGCACGCCGGACTCTCTTGCCAGGTGAATCGCCAGCACGGTCAGAAAACCAGCCAGAGCGCCCAACAAAGCAGCAGCTCCCTGCGCCCGTGTCACAAACACCCCGAGGAAAAACATGCCTCCTACCGGACCAAGAGCCATGCCGATGAAGGTGTTGAAAGTGTCGAAGGCAGATTTCATTCCCGTGGCAGCGATCGAAGCAGCCAGTGCGATGCCCGTCACCCCGAGCAGAATGACCACGATCCGGGCGACTCGCAGACGGATCGAATCCTGCGATTCAGGCTTCCAGACGCGTCCGTAGTAGTCGGTCACAAACGCCGTCGCAACTGAGTTTAGCGAGCTGGAAATGGTGGACTGTGCCGCCGCAAAAATACCGGCCACAATTAAGCCCGCAACGCCTACCGGCAGATTTTGAAGAATGAAAAACGGCAGAATCCCGTCGTTCCGTTCCAGAGTTGGATCAAGCAGCTCCGGCTGAGTTTTGTAAAAAGCATACAGTGCGATCCCCAGCGCGAAGAATAGAAAGGAGCCCAGCAACACCAAGGGGACATTGAGCCACAATGAACGGGCCGCCGCTTGTTCACTCGATGTGGTGACATAGCGCTGCACCACATCCTGTCCGGCCGTGTAGGAAGGTAGAGACGCAAACAGGAATCCGAGAAAGATGACCCACCCTGAGTTGGTCGAGGCCCCGAACTCGAAGCTTCTCCAGTCCGCCACGATTCCCTTGGAGTCTGTTGCGGTGATCTCGATCATCGTTGCCACCCCACCGTCCAGTCGCGATACAATGATGAGGAAGCAGAGCAGCGCACCTCCTACCAAAACGATGGCTTGAATCGCATCCGTCCAGACCACCGCCTCTATCCCACCCATTACGGTGTAGAGAATGCAGAGCAGCCCGATTGCTAAGATCGCGATGTAGATGTTGATGTCGGTTGCACTCGACAGGGCGAGAGCGGGCAGGTAAAGCACGATGGCGACGCGGCCAAGGTGGAAGATCATGAACAGAGCACTGGCGACGAGACGCGATGCAAGGTTGAATCGATTCTCAAGAAACTCGTAGGCCGAAGTGATATTCAGCTTTCTGAAGTAGGGCAGGTAGAAAAACACCACCAGCGGCACCAGCAGCACGATGGCCCACTGCCCGATCCAGAAATTCATATTTTCGGCATATGCTTTCGCTGGAATCGCCATGAAAGTGATCGCCGAGAGCATCGTGGCGAAAATAGACAACCCGGCGACCCACCAGGGAACGCGCTGCCCGCCGCGAAAGTAGGCGTCGGTCGAGGCAGATGCCTCCCGCTTCATGAATCCATAGCCGATTGCTACCATCGCGAGCAAATAGCTGACCACGACAAACCAGTTCAGCATTCCGAAGGACGACCGGTTTGGAAAGATTTCACCGATCATCACCTGAGTTGTTCGGACGCCCGGTTTGATCTCTCCCGAAGGTATTGCGAAAGTTGAATCTCCGACCGGAATCACCGGCACCGTTACCGGGGCGTCAAATTCAGCGGGAATCTCACTCGCGGTCGTCCAGGTGTCGGTGATGGTGTGATAGGCCCAAACACTTCGCGGGAAACCGGGATGCTCATGCCCCTGACCCTTCATTTCCGGTCGAGCCGCGAGCTGCTTCTCGAGAAAGCCGACTGCCACCCCACCAAGCACTAACAGGTGAGAATTCCCAGCAGGTATCGCGGTCGCCGGAGCTGCCGAAAGTCCCTCCGGCAGGTCGGCCAGTTTTTGCCATTCCTCACTGACAGGGTCAAAGCGATAGGCATCTCTCAGAAAGTCGAGCTGCTCGGGTTCGAAGCGATCTTCAGGAAACCGGGCTGCTTGCTCAGACATCCGGTCTCGCCCCCCGAAAAGATAGATCATACCGTCTCGAGCTCCGGCGACTGAATGCATGCGCCCGCGCGCTCCTTCCGGCCACGCCAGAGTTTCCCATTTCGGTGGGTTCGCGTTGAGATCAAGACGGAGCGCCACTTTTGCGGTTCCCCTGGTGGTGCGACCAGAGAATAGGTAGATCGACTGGTTTAACGTCACTCCGCTCATCTCCGCCAACGGAATCGGCAGCGGAGGCAATTCATCGATCCTCAGTTTGCCCTGCTCGACTCGGACCTCGATCACCGAGCGGGTCGGCTGATTATCCCGATCACTGCCTCCGATCATCACGACCGACTCACGCTCGGGTAACGAAACCGAAACGCCATAAGCACGTGCCTCTGGCAATCGTTCTTCGGCGAGGAGCCACTCATCCTGGTTCGGAGACAACACAAAGATTCGATCGTGCCACACCTTCGCTCCACCGTCCCAGGGAGGCGCGTCGGGGAAATTGGCTCCTCCCGCGACAATCAAATACTCTCCGAGAGATCCCGCAAACGGTCCGGCAAACCCATGCTGATCGGGAATGCGAGAGATCGAGGTCCAGCTAATCGGATCGGAAACCGACGGCTCAGCACCAGCGAAGTCAGATCCGTCCACGATGCGGATCAACAAAAACAGGGCTCCGATCAGGGCGAGTCTGATTCGTCTGATCATTTCTAAAACTCCTTCCTGCGGTTTCCAGAGAACGAGTTGATCCGATCGGCAGCCACCTTATCGATGAAACCGACCGTCCCCTCTGCGGTCGACTCTATCGAGCTTCGGGTTTCTGAGAACAGGCGAATCGTCATTTCACTTTGGCAGCGGATGTTCGGGTCAAATCGCTGACCGGCTCGGCCTCTTTCGTGAACAGCCATCGGCGATGTTCTTCGAGCACTTCGGTACTTTCCGGGAGCAAAGCGACGTTGGTCCATTCGTTAGGATCGACTTCGTGGTCATAGAGTTCCTCCGAGCCGTCAGCGTAGCGAATGTATCGCCAGCGTTCCGAGCGAACCGCGTGGTTGCCTCGTCCGTAAGTCATCAGAGCAGGCGTCGATCGCTTTCGTGCGGGATCGCGCAACTGGGGAATGAGGCTCTCACCGTCCACTCGCTCATCAAGCGGCAACCCGGCCAGCTCCAGGAGGGTGGGATAGAGCGCGGTCAGATCGACGGGTAAACTGCAAATGCTACCCGGCTCCGCGACCCCAGGAGCCACCACGATCAAAGGAATGCGGTTGGCTTTCTCCCAAAGAGTAAACTTCTCGATATGCTGTTTTTCGCCCAAGTGAAAACCGTGATCCGACCACAAAACCACGACCGTGCTTTGCCCTCGTGGGCTGGCGTCGAGAGCATCGAGGACTCGACCGAGCTGAGCATCGGCAAACGCACAACAGGCCGCATAGGCTTCGATAAATCGCTTGTAGGATCCCGGTGACTTCTTCTCCACTGCCATCATTCCCTCCCAGAACCACCGCTTTTTATTGAGGAGTTCATCGGCTCCCGGCGGCAGGTCATCCCAATCGTCAGGATTCTGGCTCGGAGCTTCTATCCCGAAGTAGGGTTTGTGGTAACTCTCCGGTGCGAAAAATGGCGAGTGTGGCTTGAAGATTCCACAAGCAAGAAAGAGCGGTTGCTCCCCGATCTCCCCTCCGAGCACCTCGATGCAGTAGTCGGCAGTCCTGAAATCGATGGTGTCTGATTCGTTCATTGGCCAAACGCCCCAATCCGTGTTGGGCGAACCATATTCCGGTGCGCCGTTCAGTTTCACCGCTGGCATGTTCTGCGGTGCCATCGGCTGAAACTGATCGAAGGAAGCGTCGTCATGAAACGCTCCTTCGAGATGATGGTGAAAGATCTTTCCCGCGCCCCTCACTTCATACCCCGCAGCCCGGAACTGCTGCATGATGGTCAATCGCTCTGGGAGCGCCTTTCGCCAGTTACTTTTGTTTCCATAGACTCCGGTCGTGGTAGGACGCAGTCCTGTCAGGGTCGCGACGCGGGAAGGGCTGCAGGCGGGTGAAGCGCAATACGCTTTCGTAAAGAGAGTGCCCCGACTCGCGAGGCGCTCAAGATTGGGTGTCTGAATCGGCGACTCGGGATCCAACAGCGAGATCCAGTCGTTCATGTCGTCGATCGCGACAAAGAGCACATCAGGACGCGTCTCTCCTGCCACAGAGTCAGGCAGAGAACTCAAGGTCAGGCAAATCCCCAACACAAGAGGTAGCCCTATAAGTCGACTCAATATATCCATCACGGATTCACAACGGACCTTCCGTCGATCACTCGGCCGGTCGTTTTCTCCTTCCAGGTAAAGGTATCAGGATCAAAATCAAAGGCCGACTTGGTGGGAGCTGACTCGGCCCATTCCTGAATGACCGACTGCTCCATCTCGATCCTCACTTCCCGATAGTTACTATCATCCACGAGATTATTCCATTCGTTAGGATCTCTCTCGAGGTCGTAGAACTCTTCACCGCCGTCTGCGTAGCGGATATAACGAAATCTATCAGTTCGAAGCGCAACGTTTCCCGGCCTGAACTGAATCATAACTCCCATTCTATCCAGCGATGCGTCTGGATCGCTCATCAGAGGAACGAGGCTTTTGCCATCGTGCGATTCGATCGCCTCCAGTTCGCACAACTCATTTAAGGTGGGAAACAAATCGACGAGACTGACCGCCCGAGCACAAAGTGCCGGTTCGAAGCCAGGTGCTGAGATCACAAAGGGCACTCGAGTCGCTTCTTCCCACAGAGTCGTCTTGTGCCAGTGGTTCTTTTCACCGAGGTGCCAGCCATGATCTGACCACAGCACCACCACCGTGTTGTCAGTGGCCCCACTCGCGTCCAGTGCATTGAGGACGCGACCGAGCTGAGCATCAGCATAAGTAATGCTGGCGAGGTAGGCCTGGATCGCCTCCCGCCACTTGTCCGCTTTTTGGATCTGCTCCAAATCACTTCGTCTCGCCTCCGCGAATGACTTCCCTGCTTCGGGGAGGTCGTCGATGTCGTCCGCTTTCACCTCAGGCAAGACCACCTTTTCGATCGGGTATTGATCAAAGTAATGCTGCGGGACATACCACGGGAGGTGTGGCCGAAACAGCCCACACGCGAGAAAGAAGGGCTGGTCGTGTTCCTGCTCGAGAAACTCGACGGCGTAACTCGCTGTCCTCGAATCGTCGTAATCCGCTTCCTCGTAGCCGAGGGATCCCCAGTCGTTTT
>JBCCBR010000271.1:0-5322 GCA_039033935.1 Verrucomicrobiota bacterium | reverse complement strand
TTGAAGGCGATGTCGGTGCCGACAGGGACTTCGAAATTTTCGTCCACCACATCGACCAGCGTGACCTGGCCAACTCTGCCTTCGAGAGCCGCAGCGACCCCTTTTGCGCTGGCGTGGGAGACGTCTCGCTCTGAGCCAGGCCCACCTGCAAGAACGGCGACGTGAAGTTTTTCGAATTCGGAAACGCTCATGCGATGAAGAAGGGAGTTTTTAAACGGAAAAGTTAAAAAGCGGAAACCCGCCTCGGTATCAGACTAGATCGGCTCTTCTTGTCCGATGATTTGGACTTCAGTCTCAAGTTCGACACCTCGATCTCGCTTTGCTACTGATTTGACATCTGCAATCAAATCGAGGACTTGCCGCGCCGTGGCCTGCCCCTCGTTGACGAAGAAATTACCATGCACTTCACTGATGCGAGCCTTTCCAATCAGGGAACCTTTGAGGCCCAGCTCGTCTACCAGCTGACCGGCTCCGATAGGGCCTGGGTTCTTGAAAATACATCCAGCACTGGCTGCAGCGGGTTGAGACGTCTTCCTCTTGTGCTTTGACTCATCCATCGCCGCCTGGATTTCGGCATCTGCTTTCGGTCGACCTCTGAAGACTGCTGAGACGGCGACATGGTGGGCCAGCTCAGGCACATTGCGGTAATGGTGCCGAATCTCCTCAACCGGCTTCTCAAAGCAACGCCCTTCACTATCCACCATCGCGACCGAGACAACCTGATCAAACGTTTCCCAGCCCATCGCTCCGGCATTCATCCGCAAGCTTCCCCCGACCATTCCCGGGATGCCTTCCATCCACTCGAAGTCGCCGAGACCAACCGACTGAGCAGCAGCGGCGAGAGCTTTAAACTTGACCCCCGCTCCCGCTCGGATCGTGTCGCCATCGTGTTCGATTTCGGCGAATTCGCCAGCCACCGGATTGACCACGACCCCCGGGATCCCACCGTCGCGCACCAGCAGATTCGAGCCTCGACCGATAACCCGCAGTGGCATCCCTTCGGCACTACAATACTGGATTAACCGAGCCAGCCCCGAGACCGTGGTCGGCTCGATCCAGAATTGAGCCGGGCCACCAACCTTCATCGTGGTATGCCGTCGCATGGGCTCGTAGAGCTTCACCGTTGCATCGGGATCTCCCAGCAAATCACGGAACTGATCCAGAGTTGCGAGATCCTCGGCAAGGCGCGTCCCGACTTCGTGGATATTACCCGCCCCCAAGGTGATGACCCAGTCCCCTGGCTTGAGCCTGCCCCCGATGGCAAGGTGGAGTGTGGCTAAATCTGGATGGGATTCGACTTTTTCGACTTCTCCGTCAGCCCGAACTGCCTCAACGATTGTCTCGCCCGTGATCCCCGGAATCGGTTTCTCACTGGCGGGATAAATGTCCGTCACCCAGAGCTCGTCGATCCCGTCGAAGCAGGTCGCGAATTCATCCTTGAGCAGTTGGGTGCGAGAGAATCGGTGTGGTTGGAAAAGACAGATGACACGCCCTGTGTGTTGGGAGCGCGCCGTCTGGATTGTTGCAGCGATTTCAGTCGGGTGGTGGCCGTAGTCATCGATGATCGTGACGTGATCGCTGGTGCGCTTTGCTTCAAAACGCCGACGAGCGCCTCGAAATGAGCTGAGCGCCTCGTCGATCCGGTCAAAGGCGACTCCGACCTCTTTGGCAAATGCAATCACCGCGAGCGCGTTGAGCACATTGTGGCGGCCCGGAATTCCGAGGCGGACCCGACCCAGCTCCTCGCCCTGGTGATAGACCGTAAATTCGGTCCCGGCACCTTTGGGAGACAGCTCGCCAGCCGAATAGTCGAGTTCGCGATCAAGCCCATAGCTCACTGCGTTTGAAAAGCCACCCGCCACCCGCCGCGCTCCGATGTCATCGCCGCAGTAGTAGATCGTCTGGTGAGTCTGTCGACAAAACTGATCAAAAACCTGATCGATCGCATCGAGGCTCTCATAATGATCGAGATGCTCGGCTTCGACATTGAGGAGGACAGCGTGCTCCGAATGGAAGTTGACGAGAGTGCCATCGCTCTCATCGCCTTCGGCGACAAACAGTTCCCCTTTCTCATCCCAATGCGCATTGGTGCCGAGAATCGGTATTTCCGCGCCAACGTAGTGAGAAGGATTTTTAGCCCCGACCCGGAGAACGTGCGCCGCAAGAGCTGAAGTCGTCGTCTTCCCATGGGTCCCGGCGATGACCACTCCTTTTTTGGAACCCATGATCACCGAGAGCGCTTCGGCACGCCGCAGCATCGGTATGCCCAGGGAGATCGCCTCATCATAGGCGGCATTACCCGGCTTGATCGCACTGGAGAAGATGACCACCTCCGCATCAGAAACGGCCGCTGCAGAATGCGGGCTCGAAAACATCAGACCAACGCTCTCGAGACGCTGGGTCTCACCCGAAGTGACTCGATCTGAACCGGAGACCCGATGCCCCAGCCCGAGCAAAAGCGAAGCGAGACCGCTCATACCAGAGCCTGCGACTCCAATCAGGTGCACCCGACAGGGATTCTCGCGGTCGGCGAATCGCGCTGCCCATTCAGTCATCAAATCGGTCATTCGGAGGGGTGTAAAAGTATCGAGCAACTATCAGAATAACGATTGCGGGTGAAGCCGAGCTCTTCAGTCAAACTCTTCTGACCGCAGCGTCTTTACGGACTACTGTCGGACCAGGCTCGCGGCGATCACGTCACATACTCTAGCGGAGGCATCAGGCACGGCGAGAGCACCCATTGCCGAGGACATTTTCTTTAGCCGGTCCTCGTCATCAATCAATTGGAGAATGCGCTTGGTAAAAGTTTCGTCGGACAACTCATCCTGGACCCAGAGTTCGGCGGCTCCAGGCTTGGAAAAGATGCGGGCGTTGGCAGTCTGATGATCATCGGCTGCAAAGGGATACGGAATCAGCACAGCAGGTTTTTCATAATATGCCAATTCGGTGGAAGACGCAGCACCCGACCGGCAGAGCGCGAGATCGGCAGCGGCGTAGGCATTCTCGATATCTGAGCAGAAATCGAGCAGCACCCCCGCCTCGGGATGCTCATCGTAGGCAGGTTTGATCAATTCAAAGTCGCGAGGACCGCAAATGTGAAGCACCTGCATCCATTCAGAAGCAAAGGCCGGAAGACTGGCAGCAATCAACTCGTTGATCCGCCGTGCGCCCTGGCTCCCTCCCATCACGAGTAGAGTCCGCCGGTCACCCCGCAAACCGAATCGAGCACGGGCGTCTCCTCGACTGGGCTTCTTGACGACAGCGGGTCGCAGTGGAGTGCCAACGACCTCGACGCCTTTCGCGTTTTTAAAAAAAGGGGCGCATTCTTCAAACCCGACGAGGGCAGATTGACAAAATCGAGCATTGAGTTTGTTGGCTCGACCTGGAATCGCATTCGACTCGTGAATGAAAGTCGGCTTGCCAGCGAGAGAGCCCGCGACGAGAGGCGCAGTCGAGGTGAAGCCACCCATTCCCAGAACGGCATCCGCTCGGAAATTGCGAATCAACTTACGGCACGTCAGAATTTGCCCACCGAGACAGAGCACGAACCCTGGCAATTTTAGCGATAGCAGAGGCGGCATCGCCACGGCCGGTAGCTGCATGAACTCGAGGTGATCGTAGCCTTCAGTTGCAAGGGCATCGATTTGTTTCTCGGAAATCAGCAGCAACACCTCGCCACCGCGGTCCCGCCAGGTTTCAGCAACCGCGATTCCAGGGAACAAGTGGCCGCCGGTGCCACCACAGGCGATTAACAAGCGAGAAGGCGATGGCATCTTATAAAATCGGGGAAATCCAGAATTTCACTAAACTTTCGCACAACATTTCCAGCCTGCACCAAATAAGGGATTCGAAGATTTAGGATAGTGCGATCAAAAGCACTGACATATCAATTCGCATCTCGCGAATGAAACGGGACGATGACTTCAAGTGAGCGTGGGAGAATCCGAATCGCCTGAGGAGTCTCCGCAATCACATCGCCATCGACTTGGATATCGAGCACTGGTTCGGTCTCGATTTTGACCGACTCGACCGACCAGTGCGTCACCTGCGAAGAGACATCAAGCCGAGGCACCGTCTCTTCGACAAATTTGTCGAGACCAACCATCTTGCTGGCCAACTGGAGGATGCCTTCAATGTTGGCTTTTTTGAGGAGAAAGACATCGAGCTGACCGTCGTTGGCGGCGACTGACGGGGCGAGCGTCAGCTTACCCACCCCGACCGTTCCGACATTTGCAACAACACAGGCAACACCGGTCGCTTCGACGACCCGCCCGCCATCCATCGTTAGACGATAATCTGCCTCGGGCGTTTCCTGGAGTTGTTTGATACCAGCAAAGACGTAGGCCCATTTGCCCCACTGATTTTTCAGCTCACGGGTCGCGTCCTGGACCACCCCCACTTCGATTCCGCAGCCAAGTCGGAGCAAAAACGGTGTCTCCCCCATCATTCCGACGTCGATCGAGCGAGTCGCGAATTTCTCACCCTCGAGCAGGTCGAGGCACTTTTCGACCTGGGATGGGAGGCGCATTTCGGCCGCCACGAGATTGCCAGTTCCGCCCGCGAGGATCAAAAGGGGCACCTCGAGACCGACCAGCGCTGACGCCACTTCCATCACTGTGCCATCCCCTCCGTAGACGATCATCGCGTCGATCTCTCTCGTCAGAGCTTCTCTAGCCAGGCGGAGCCCATCCCCGGTAGCGTGAGTCAGGGAGACGTCCCAGGCAATCCCGGCAGCACGAAATGCGTCGTTCAAAATGGAGAGCAGTGGCAGTCTCTTGAGCGGCGCGGGATTGATGATGACGTGGACTCGGCGGGGGCGGGAGCGAAAAGTCGGTGGATCCGGCATGGGCGGACCGGGATCAGGGCCCGGGGCCTGAAGGGTGTCATCTGATCTTCGTTTTGTAAAGACGAGTGCCCAGTGAACGTCCCCGATGATAAACAAATCACCGCAAGCTGGTTACAAAACCGTAACGCCACGCAGCTTTTCACTGGGATGCGGGAAGCATAGCCTCCGGGCGTCTCATCCAGAGCGCTCCTGTTATAGCTCAAATCCCCGGAACATCAGCGCATGCCAACGATTTTGATAGTCGACGACGAAGCGGACATCCGCGAACTGATTGCAGTCAACCTGCTTCGGGAGGAAGACTATCGCACTCTCGAGGCGGTCAACGGTCTCGAAGCGCTCCATCTTGCCAAAACAAAAAGGCCCGACCTGATCATTCTTGACCTGATGCTGCCTGAGATTGACGGGATTGGGGTCTATAAAAATCTTCGCGAAGATCCCAGGACGAAGGCGATCCCCGTCATTATGCTGACGGCCCG
>JBCCBR010000270.1:0-5340 GCA_039033935.1 Verrucomicrobiota bacterium | reverse complement strand
CCCTTTTGCAAAACAACCCTGGATTTACGATTAATGATGCGACCTTTCTTTGCTGCTCTCGCCGCCTTTTCTATCAGCTTTGCTGCCTCATCAAAAGCTGAGGAAAGCTTCACTTCTATTTTCAACGGGAGTGATCTCGAAGGTTGGAAGGTCCCGGAAAACAATATCTGGTGGCTCGTCGAGGACGAAGTCCTGCAGGTGCGGAGCGGTCCCAAGCAGAAAGGATCGATTCTCTGGACGGAGAAGGAATACGGGGACTTTGTCGTCGAGATGGAGTTTCAGTTTGGTGAAGGAACGATCGATTCGGGCGTGCATCTTAGGAATCAGGATCAGATCCAGATCGGGATCTCCGGCTCTCTCAAGCGCGACATGACTGCCTCGCCCTACATCCCTGGAAAGGGTTATCCGGTCGAAGCGGAAGGCGTTGCAGAGTTGCTGAAAGCGGATGACTGGAATCAACTCAGGATCGAAGTCAGCGGGATGACCTACACGGTTTCGCTGAACGGAAAAGAAGTCATGACCTACACCAGCGACACGGGCGCAGAAACCGGCCCGATCGGTCTACAGCTGCACGCCAAGCGAGAGATGGCGATCGATTTCAGGAATATCCGAGTCGCCGAGAAATAGGGTGACCTACCTAGAGGGACCCTTTGACACAAGGGCCGCTACCAGTCGTAGCCCATGATGGGGCGCTCTTCTCGAAACTGCGGAGCGCTCGATCGCGAACGTTTGTCGCGCTGTTTCTTGAGGTAGCGAATCTGGTCTGGAGTCAACGTTTCGTGCATCCCTGCTCTCGGAAGAGTGGCGACACCTCCCGTGGACTGGCAAGCGACTAGCCCACCGAGCAAAAGAACGATGGCAGCGCTGACTATAACTGGTTTCATAGCTAGCACTGTGGCAAGCCTCGTTAGGATCGCCAAGACTCTTTTTCTTTCAATCGGCCAGGCGAGTGGTTGAAGCTAACTGTTTCCATGGCAAGCTAGCCGCCACCTTTTCTACCCGAACGTATGCCGACTATCCAAGCCGGATCCCCCACCAAAATCGGCCTCGAGCTCGGACACACAAGCTACACCGTTTTGGTCGGATCAGGCCTGCTCGATGAAGCGGCACAACTCTGCCTCGACGAAACCGGCCTGCGCCCCAAGCGGGTCGCAATTGTGACCGATTCGACGGTGGGCCCACTCTATGCCGAGCGGGTCACGGGCAGCTTCACCGCCGCCGGGATCGAGCCGACATTGATCGAAGTTCCAGCCGGAGAGGCTTCCAAAAGCATGGAGC
Source organism: Verrucomicrobiota bacterium (assembly GCA_039033935.1). Lineage (GTDB taxonomy): Bacteria > Verrucomicrobiota > Verrucomicrobiia > Verrucomicrobiales > DEV007 > Arctic95D-9. The sequence goes on along the minus strand of JBCCBR010000270.1, from coordinate 4,062 downwards.
AAGCGACCGAGATCTGTCGGGAGATGCTCCGCGCCGGTCTCGATCGCAAGAGCTTGCTGGTCGCCCTTGGCGGAGGGGTCGTCGGCGACCTCGCCGGTTTTGCCGCTGCCATTTTCCAGCGCGGGATTCCCTGTTTGCAGATTCCCACTACGGTGGTGAGCCAGGTCGATAGCTCAGTTGGAGGTAAAACCGGCGTCAACACTCCGGAGGGCAAAAACCTGATCGGCGCTTTTCATCAGCCACGCCTCGTCGTTGCCGACACCGAGACGCTCGCGACCCTCCCTGACCGCGAATTTAACGAGGGCTTTGCCGAAATCATCAAGCACGCCGCAATCCGGGACGCGTCCCTGCTCGATCTCGTCGAAGACCGCCCGACGATTCGGGAGTCGCTGCCGGAGCTGATGACCCGCAACATTGAGATCAAGGCTGCCGTGGTTGAAGAAGACGAACGGGAAACCTCAGGGACTCGCGCTCTTCTTAATTTTGGCCACACGATTGGTCACGGCATTGAGGCAGCTGGCGGCTACGGTCGATTTCTGCACGGCGAAGCGATCAGTCTCGGTCTGGTCGCGGCGGCCCGGCTTTCGGTCGAGCACGATTCGTTGCGAGCGGAGGAAGCGGACCGGCTCATCGCCGCACTTGCGGCCTATGAACTCCCGACCCGCCTTCCCGAAGACATTGAGACCGAGTCAATCCTAGCAGCGATGACTCGCGACAAAAAGTTCGAGCATGGTCAGATTCGCTTCGTTCTTCTGCCAAGGTTAGGTCAAGCTCACCTCGTGAGCACGATCGACCGAGGCTCGATCATAGATGCGATCGCTCAGCTTCGCGAATGAGCTAACCTACTATTGCGACGGCTCACTCCGTCTCCTTCCCGGGACGCTCACCTTCGATGTCGCTGGTCATCGCCTCGATCTCCTCACTAGCAAGATCATCAAGCGGAGGAAGCGCGCGCTCTTCAACCAGCACCTCATCTCTGAGAAGCTTGAGCGCTTTCTCGGTTTCCTTGACTTCGGACTCGACCTCGGCGGTCTGGCTGTGCCCTTTCCTCCAGATAAAGTAGCCACAGGTAATGCCAGCGGTCGTGAAAACAACGCCGCAGATCGTGTAGTAGATCCACGGGTTTTCAGAGAAGAAAGGGATTTCGGCTAGCAAGTGATGCCACATTCTGGAACGGAGGTCCTGACCGAAATGGTCGAGTGGGGGGCGGGAAGCAGCGCCAATCAGTTGATCGACTCAGCCACCCCGATCGGTTGCAGATGCACCTCGACACGGCGAGCTTTCCAATCGCTATGACGGCGATCCTGCCCCATCGCCCGGACGGAAACACCTGCCTGGGTGACGCCCCGAGTGGCGAGCCTCTCCCGGACCGCGTCAGCACGCTTCGAACTGATCAACTCGTTGAAATCCGGGGTTCCCTCGGCGAGGGCGAACCCGGAAATGATGACCTGAAAACGCCCGGGCTCCTGACGCAACCGCTTGGCTAATTGGTCCACCTTCTCAACTTCGCCGATTTCCAACTCGTCGCTGCGGTCATCAAAATAAATCACAACATGATCTTCCGATTCCGCCAGGGCCGGCGAGACGCTGCGATGGCGATGAGTAGCTGCCTCGACGTCTCGGTCGGTTTCAATTCCTTGAGGTTGGTGGTGGTCTTCAGTCGATGGAGCCGCCGCCTCGGGCAATTCATCAAGCGATTGCCGTTCGTCGGCTTTTTCCTCTTCGAGACTGGCTCGAATCGCGTCGGAGAGAGCGGCCTGGGCCGGCAAGTCGTCTCCTGGGCGTTGCGAGCTACGCACTTCATCGAGCTGGCTCTCGAGCGCCCGTAGCTTCTCCGTGAGCATCCGGATTTCTTCGTCTCGGTGAGCGGAGTCAGTCATCGCCTGGCTCAGTTCGCTCTGGAGCTTTTGAATGGTCTCGCCCTTACGGCTGAGCCTGCCCTAGAGATTGGCAATCTCGCTGCCGACTTCGTCGTTGGCTGATTCCGCTGAGAGCTTGGTGACCTCGGCCAGCTCACCCTCGAGCCGACTTACCTCATAATCGCGCTCGCTGAGCTGTTTCGCCAGCTCCACCGCGCGACCATCACTGTCGGACAAAGATGAGCGAATCTCTTCGATTTCCCGCTCGGAATCCGTCTGCGAGTTGAGCGCTTCTGCGATCTCTTTTTCCAGTCTCGCGATTGTGGCAAGGTGGTTGCCGTCGGTTGCCTCCATTTCGCGGAGCGAAAAGGTGAGCTGAGAAACTTCCTCCTCACGGGTTCTGACGGAATCTTCCAGGGTCGAAATTCGTTGCTGAGCGGTCTCGAACGCAGAGAGTTGCTCGTTGCGTTCCCGAATCACAGACTCGAGCTCGCCTTCCAGCTCGCCGATCCGTGATTCGCTCGCTTCAATCTCTGCACGGACCCTTTCGAGCTCTCCAGCAAGCCGGGCCTGCTCCTGCTCCGCAGTGGCAACTCTCGCGTCGCCGCTCTCAAACTCGGCCAAGCGCCGCTGCCACTCGGACTCAATCTGGGCGGCTCGATCTGCCTCCTCATTTGCCCTTTGATCGAGCTGGTCGAAGTGAACGCGGATCGCGTTACCCTCTGCCTGCAACTCTCCGAGCACTTTCTCGAGATCGAGGATACGAGCTTCCTGATCCGCCGTGAACTGCTCCCGACTCGCAATCTGCTGTTCGAGAGCTGCATTTTGCTCGACGAGCGCCTCGGTCTCTCCACTCTGGGAGGCGTGCGATTCCTTCAACTGACGGAGTTCCTGGCTCTTCTGTCTGACCTCGGCGGAGAGGTCTTCGATCTCGGCGTTGCGATCAGCGAGTAGCGCCTCGAGTTCCTCGCTGGCACTGGCTGCATTGGTCAAGACCTGCAAGGTCTCAGAATGGCTCGCCCGGATCTTGCCAAGCTCAGCCTCGCTCTGCTCGGCTCGGTTGAGATACTCGTCGCGCTGCTCTTCCGCGAGAACCCATTCATCGAGACCACTCTCGAGCAGTTCGATCTCATCGAGCCTCTCATTCAGCGCCCGACGCACGTCATACAGCTCGTGGTGAACGTCGTTTAGCTCATCTTTGTAGCCCTGCTTGATCGCGTTGGCGCGATCCAGTTCGAGTCGCGCTGAATCACTCTCCAACTTCAGTGCGTTGAGCTGTTCGCGGATTTGGTCGCGCTCAGCCTCGACCGACTCTCGCTCGATAGCGAGCTCCGACAAATTCCCGGCCAGCTCTTCGCTCCTCTTTTCAGCGGCAGCAAGTTGCTCTTCGGCTTCAGCAAGCCCGGCTGGGCTCGCCTCGACTTCGCGGAGTGCGACTCGCAGCTTTTCGGTCTCGCGAGCTCGCTGCGCAGCGATTGCGGAAAATTGATCGGCCCGGGTCACCGCCAGATCGATGCTGTCGGTGTCAGCGGTCGTGACAGTGTGCGCTTCTTCGAGCGCGCGCTGTAGATTTTCTATCTCGACTTCAGCGCCGAGGACGAGTTCCGCTTTCTCCGACTCAGTCTGTGCGCGGAGGGATTCGAGTTCCGACTGAAGCTTTTCGATCTCGGCTCGTTGCGCTTCGATTTGGACCGAATCACCCGATGCTGCAAGCGCTACAGAATCAGTCTGCGCTGGTCCAGCCTGTTGCGCTTCGAGGAGCGCCGCCTGAGACTCTTCGAGACGACGCTCGAGTTTGCCGATTTCCTCATTAGCAGCCTTGAGCCGATCGGAATCAAAGGTCAGATCGATGTCCTTCCCATCAGCGAGATCCGCAATGATCCGCTCTTTCTCTTCGATGGTTTCGGATGAGGCCTCGAGCTTCACCTCCCAAGCTTCGCGGTCTTCATGCCATTTGTAGTGGAGTCGCTTGAAGAGATCGCGCTGAGTCTCGCCAAGAGCGCTCCACTGGCTCGCGAGGTTGATATTTTCATCAACCGCAAAGGTCAGTCGAGACTGGAAGCGCCCCCAAATTAACTTGGCGAAGCCGAGGCCTAGGGTGAAAAAGGCAATCGAAGCGATGCCAAGCGGCAGGACTTCGCGGAGCAGAAAGAACGTGGTGTCATTCATGCGTTGTGTGTCTGTGGGTTTCGGGTAAAGCGGT
>JBCCBR010000269.1:0-5343 GCA_039033935.1 Verrucomicrobiota bacterium | reverse complement strand
CTGGACCGAGATCCCAGCCACGATGCATCGCTGGGGTGAGCTCCACACCGAGCAGGTTGCTGGAATCTGGACAGCAGGTTTTTTCCAGGGCATCCAGCGGGCCGGCGCACGGATGAAGTATGGTGTCTACGAAGTCGTCAATTTCCAGCGTCCGCTCTACAAGGACAGCTACCGTCCTCCCTACCCAAGCATCAATTACCTCCCATTCCGCGGTTACGAAGAGTTCCCACCACAGCTGGGAAATCTCTCCACGGTTCACTATACCCGCGGGCGGACCTGGTAATTGGATTCCGGTCCCGGTCGATCAACTTGACCGAACCATCCCATCGAAAGGCTGCCCCAGAAAGGGTGGCCTTTTTTGTTGGCTCAGCGATCAGCCTTCCTGATAGCTCAGCATAAATCGACGATAAAAGTCGACGCCCTCGATGAGGTCTTCTATTTCGAGGTACTCGTCGGCGGTGTGTGCTTGAGCAATGCTGCCTGGGCCGCAGGCGACCGCTGGTATTCCCGCCGCGCCCAGCCAGCCAGCATCGCAGAACCAAGGGGCAGTTGTGAGTTCGGATCCGATTCTTAAGAGGCGCTGGACTCCGTCAGTGGCAGGATCAGTCAGCAGAGCAGTCGAGGGAGGGGGATGCTGAACTTCGAGATCGAGATTATTTTCATTTAGAAAAGCTTCGATCAGTCCGACGGCACCCCCTGCGCTGACCAACTCGGGGGTTTCGCGGCAATCAAGCGTGGCGCGGCATTCTGAAGGAACAATGTTCGGACTGCTGCCAGACCGAACACGCCCCAGATTCACGGTCGGCAGACCCAAGACGGTATTTTCGAATGACGGTAGCCGAGCCCGCAAGTATTCGAGCAGGTCGGCGAGAGGTTTCAGCATCTTTTCGGCAGCATTCTCGCCTTGTTCAGGAGTCGAACCGTGGCATGACCTCCCCTGAGTCGATAGCTCGATCCAGACACAGCTTTTGTGAGCGAAAACCGTTTTCAGCTCAGTCGGTTCCCCCACAACGGCAAATTCGACGCCGCTGTGGTAGCGCTCCGCAAAGTGCTTCGATCCGGGTTGGCCAGCTTCTTCCCCCATCAAGCCCACAAAAACCAATTCAACGGGGAATTCGCCCGATGAAACTGTCGACGAAACCTCTTTCAGCGCCCAGAGCATCGCTGCCATGGTCCCTTTCGTATCAGACGCCCCTCTGCCGTAGACCCTCCCGTTGCTTTCAATTCCTCCGAAGGGATCAATCGACATGCCGTTCACCGCGACCGTGTCGGTGTGAGGAGCAAAGACGACCCGGCGCCTGCTCGCTCCGCCCGAGGCAAAGAAACGGCCGATCACGTTTGGTCGTCCGGGCTCGACCTCTTCAAAGCTTACCTCAGCTCCCCACTGCTTGAGGAGCTCGCCGACAAACTCCGCGCATTTGGCCTCCCCGGCCCCTCCAGCAGCAGGGTCGAGGTCGGGATTGACGCTCGGGATTTGCACAAGCTGCTGCAGCAATTCGACTGCGTTCCGGGGTTCTTTCATAATTGATGGTCTACGCTCTTGGGGATTCACGAGCTGGGTTTCCTTCTCTTAGTCAGGTTTCAAGCTCATTCACTGGAGCGAGACAAATTGGTCCTTCCGGAAAACACCATCCAGGGTAGTGCCAATCGCGAAAATATCAGCGATTTCGAGGCTTAAGAGTTGACAGTCGTTCAAGGTGAAGCCCTTAATGAGGACTGGCGAATTTTAAAAAAAGCGGTCATGAGCGATCCTAACCCACCCAAACCCAGCGTCAGCACCTCGACGGTGCCGCTGAAGAAAGAGACTGTGCGCATCAGCTTGCGAGCCCAAGCCGAGGACTCTGGTCCAGTCGCGCCTGCCGGGGCAACCGCTCCGATCCCACCGGAAGGGCCGACTACAGCTCCTATTCCTCCAGGCACCGGGACTGCGGCGGTCAATCTGGGAGGGCCAACAACTGACCCGATCCAAGGGACAGCCCCGATTACCAGCACGGCTCCGTCGACCGACCCTTTGCAGGCGACCGCGCCTGCTCCGACGGCTCCCGCCCCAGCAGCGCCGACGCCGCCGCCTCCAGCAGCTCCCGCCCCACCAACGGCGGCTGCGCCTGCAGCTCCACCGGCACCGAGTGCACCAGCTCCTCCTGCCCCAGTCGCACCCCCGGCTGCCGCCGCAGCACCTACTCCGCCCCCCGCTCCTGCACCAGTAGCCCCAGCACCGCCGACTGCGGCACCGGGTCAGCCTCCCGGTTCGAAGACAATTCCACTCGCCAAAGGTCCCGATCCGCTTGGTCCGACCAAGCCCGTCGGCGTATCGCCCGATCCGCTCGGCCCGACGATGCCCGTCCCGACCTCACCGGCACCCGCGTCGCCAGTCGCAGAAACAGCGCCGGTCGCGACCACCGGTGCAAACCCGCTCGGCCCGACTCAGCCCGTCGCTGGCGGACCTGTCGGTGGAAAAACGATTCCCCTTGCTAAGGGCGGCCCCGGTCCGGTAGGTCGGGCGACGACCCCGCTTCAACCGGGAGGTGCCAAGCCTCTTCCGCAAGCGACCGTGAAAATGGCCCAAGCGGGAGCCGGAGCCGGCACCCAGACTATTTCACAAAAGCCAAACATCCAATCCACCGCGGCAGACACCGAGGAGGAGTGGGAAGAAGAATACGAAGAAGGATACCTCATGCCATTTGCCATTATCGTCCTCATCCTCGCCCTGGCCGTTCTCGCAATCGAGATCGTCACGAAAATGGGAGCTGGGAGCTGAGGTTATCAAGTTTCCTGAAGCGCTCCGGTAGCTCCGGCGAAAAGGCCTAGTTGCTCTCAGCTGCAGCTACCGCTCGAGTCTTCTGGGATAGATTAAAATTCGGAGAGGAGCTCTGGAGACCGAAAAAGTCTTCAAGACCGGTTGCGACGTGCTTTCTTCGTCGTAGGTTCGCCCGTGGCCGTCATGGCGCACCAGCAACACTACATTTACTCTCTCTTATGGCTCAGGAATCAATTGTAAACCTCACCAGCGAAAACTTCGCAAGCGAGGCTGAATCGTCTTCCGTACCAGTGGTGATTGACTTCTGGTCAGAGCACTGTGGTCCCTGTAAAATGCTCGCGCCCGTTTTAGACGAGGTTGCGGCTGAGGTCGGGGAATCGGCCAAGGTTACCAAAGTCGACGTTATGGCGGAGCGAGATCTGGCCATGAAGTATGGTATCCGTGCGGTGCCTACCTTAATTTTCATGAAGGACGGCGAGGTCAAAGAGACCAAGACGGGTATCATGATGAAAGATGCCATCGTCGAAAAACTCGGATCTCTCAGTTGATCGACATTCGTTTCTGACGAGTAAGAACCTGACGTGCAAGCCACTCCTCTGCGACCCGACTCAAATAAGCGGCTGCTGGTGCCAGTCCTGATCGGCTTGATCCTGGTCACGGTCGGCTATCGTGTCTTTTCCTCCCAGTTCGATGGCCTCGGCAACACCGCACCGCTGATGGCGATAGCGTTTGGTGGAGCCCTCCTGCTCGGGCCCCGCTATTTCTGGATTCCTCTGGTCCTTCTCGTCCTCAGCGACCTCGCTCTCGGATTATGGAATCCGTCAGGTGGTCTTGGTTTTTACACGGTAGCTTCGATGCTCTTCTACCTCGCCGTAGCGGGGCTGGCGCGGTCGATTGGGGGATCGCGACGAAATTTGTGGATTCGCTTTTGGACCGGCACCCTGCTTTGCAGCGTCGCTTTTTACCTGTTTGCCAACACCTACGCCTGGCTAGCCTTCCCTGGCTACATCCACTCCCTCGGCGGTTGGTGGCAAGCGCAGACGACCGGTCTGCCCGAATTTTCGCCTCCCGCCTGGGTCTTTCTCCGGAATGCTATTCTGGCCGACACGATCTGGTGCTTCATCGCCATGGTCTGCTACCTTATTTTGACCCGGCCTCGGACACCGGCATCTGAAAGCGAAGCGATTCCGACGAGTTGAGGGATTTTCGTTTCACTCTAACGACCTTACCCGTAGCTTCCTCCTATGTCGGAAACGTCCCGCCCATTTCTCGATCCTGGCTTTCACATCAAGTGGTCGCATCTCGCGCCTGAAGCGGTCGTCGCTGATATCCGCGAAGCGCTCAGCACCGCTCAAGCAAATATCGATCAACTCTGCGCTTCCCCATCCGGCGACTTATCGTTCGAGAACACCCTGCTGGCACTCGAAGAATCGACCGAAGAACTTACCCGAGCCTGGGGCCTCGTGAACCACCTCGACGCGGTCCGCAACTCAGAACCGCTACGCGAAGCCCTCAGCGAAGTGCTCCCCGAAGTCACCCAGTTTTACTCGCGAATCACTTTTAACGAGCCGCTCTGGGAACGAATCAAGTCCTATCACGAGACCACCGAAGCTGCAGCCCTGACCGGGGTGAGGAAACGATTCGTCGAAGAAACGATTCGTGATTTCAGACGGAGCGGTGCTGACCTGCCAGCTGACAAAAAGCAGCAACTTGAGCAGGTCCAGTCCCAGCTCGCCGAGGTGACTCAGAAGTTTTCCGAAAACGTGCTCGATTCCACCAACGCCTGGGAGCTCATCCTGGAGGACGACTCACGACTCAGCGGAGTCCCAGAAACGGCACTCTCGATTCTCATTTCCGAGGCTGCATCGAAAGGGCTTGGCTCCGAAGACAATCCTGTCTACCGGATCTCGCTGAAATTTCCTGTTTTTTACCCCATCCTCGAGCATGCGGACGATGCTGAGTTGAGACGTGAAGTCTGGCAAGCCAGTGTCAACATCGGGCGGTCGGACGAGCACAATAATTCCGCTCTGATTTCGCAGATTCTGAGACTCCGTCAGCAGAAGGCAGAACTGCTCGGGAAAACCCATTTCGCCGACCAGGTCCTCGAGGAGCGCATGGCCAAAGACGGAGCAACGGCTCTCAGCTTTGTCGAAGATCTCGCCAATCGAACTCGGCCGTTTTTCGAAAAGGAGATCGAGACCCTTCGTCGTTTTCGCGAAAATGAAGACCCCGGGTGGGACGGAAACTTCCAACCCTGGGATGTTGCCTACTGGTCTGAAAAACTTCGCCAGGCCGAGTACAATTTTGACGAGGAGGCCCTGCGTCCCTACTTCGCAATCGACCGGGTGATCGAGGGGATGTTTCGGCTTACCGAGCAAGTCTTCGGCTTCGCCATTGTCGAGCGCCCTACCGCTTTCGCCGAACCAGGAGCGCCTCTTCCCGCAGAGATCTCTGAAGATGCCGTCGAAGTCTGGCATCCGGAGGTCAAGTTTTACGAACTGCGGGACGCCGAATCCGGCAAACATCTTGGATCTTTTTATGCAGACTGGCACCCTCGGGAAGACAAACGAGGTGGAGCGTGGATG
>JBCCBR010000268.1:0-5346 GCA_039033935.1 Verrucomicrobiota bacterium | reverse complement strand
TATCGATGGCTTTCCGGAAGGACGCGACCCGTGGTTGGCCCGTCCCTGGCTGATCAACGCGATCGATTCAGGCTCAATAGAGTCAATCGCATGGATGCTCAAAAGAGGCGTGACAATCGATATTGAACCAAATGACGGTTTCCCAGCGCTTCACTCGGCGATCGATCGGAAATCCGAGGATAAATACGCAATTTTGAGGCTTCTAATCGAGGCAAATGCTGACCCAAACGTGCGGGGCATTCACGATTGGACCCCACTTCACAAGGCAGCCTGCGCTAACGATGTGGAAGCGATGAAACTGCTGATCGCTGGCGGTGCCGATGTGAACGCGCGGACCAGAATCGATGACTATGCGACGCCGCTTGAGGAAGCAAGAATCTTCGGAAGCACTCCCGAAGCAGTCACCTTTCTCGAAAGCCTGACCTGACCGTTGCTTCCCGTAATACTAACAGATCAGCACCCGATCGCGTGCCCAATTTTGCGGGAGAAAAACGTGTCATTCCGAGGATTCCGCCAGTAGGCTGCATGTCTATGAAGCGTTCAAGACGTCAATTTTTCGCCACTGCGACCGGAGCCGCTGCCGCTCCACTCATCCTGCCCCACGGACTCAAAGGAGCCGATGATGCTCCAGAACAAAAGCCTCTCCGAATGGGCTTCATTGGTATGGGTCGGCAGAACCGGGGCCTGCTCCGCAATTTCATGAGCCACGGCAGCCATGTTGTCGCGGTCTGCGATGTCGATGCGACTCGCCTTGCCGATGCGAAAAAATCCGTCGACGAGCAGAATGCCAAAAATGAGCTCGATCTGGAATGTGTCGCAACGACCAACTACGAAGACATCACCAGCCGCGACGACATCGATGCCGTCTGCATTGCGACACCGGATCACTGGCATGCCATTCCCACGGTGGCAGCTCTTCGCAACGGGCAGGACGTCTACTGTGAAAAGCCGCTCACTCACAACATTTTCGAAGCCGTCACTGTCATTGACGAAGTCAAGAAAACCGGGCGCGTTCTCCAGACCGGCTCGATGCAGCGCTCGTCGAAAGAGTTCCGAGTCGCCTGCGAACTGGTCAGAAACGGGGTCATCGGCGAAATTGAGAGAGTCAGCGTCAATTTCGGCGACCCCGGAATCCCCTACGATCTCGAAGCTGAGGAAATGGAGCCAGGTCTCGACTGGGATCGCTGGCTCGGACCAGCGCCGGAGTTTTCCTACAATTCGACCCTTTCGCCACGCGGTCTCCACAATCATTTCCCTCACTGGCGGAAGTTTCGCGAGTTCGGCGGCGGAATGGTGACCGACTGGGGGGCTCACCACCTTGACATTACCCAGTGGGGTCTGGGAATGGACGGCTCAGGTCCAGTCGAAGTCATTCCACCGGAAGACCCCAAGGCGAAGCGCGGCTGCACCCTCAAGTATGCGAACGGCATCACCGTGACGCACGAAGGCGGCGTTGGCGTCGAGTTCTACGGTTCGAAGGGTATCGTTCAGGTCAATCGCGGCAAGTTTGCGCTGACACTCAATGGTGAAGTCAAATTCAAGTCCCTGAGTTCCGAAGATCCATCCGTGACTTCGCAGTACACCCTTGCCGAGCGTGAATACCTCGCCGATGCCGAAATCAAGCTCTACAAGAGCCCCGGCCACGTCCCCGACTTCCTCAACAGTGTCGCAGATCGATCCAAGCCCATCACCGACGAAGTCGTCGGAGCCGGTTCGGCAATCTGCTGTCACCTGATGAATATTGGCTACTACTACAATGCCAACGTGAAGTGGGATCCTGCGACCAATCAGTTCGCGGAAGGGACCGGCAATCCCGCCTGGCTCACCCGCGACTATCGCAGCCCCTACAGCTTTAGCTGATTTTACGACCTTGAGCTGTGCCGTCGAGATTTCTGCGGCACAGCTTGGTCGGGTATCCGGTCGTGGTGGCGGATCGGTGCGGTCGTTGCTTGGTGCGGCGTTTGTCTGTGATTGCCTTGGCCTCGGGAAATCGAGGTGCGCTGGCAGTTCTCGATCCGCATGACCTCGCCCCGCTTTAGCAAGCGCGGCTACACCCGAGTCTGAAAAACAGGGGGAGCTCTGATCTTCCAGGTCACATTCCCACTGCCCCGCTTTTGCAAGCGCGGCTACAGCTCAACTTTGTAGCCGCCTTTGCAAAAAGGGGGACTGAGTGCGCTCCCGAATCCACAACCGTAAATCTGCTTCTGTCAGGAGCACTCAGCGGCGCTTTTCCAGCAGCCATTCGTAAAGCGCAGGATCCGAATAGATCGGAGCAATGATATTCCCATGATCGCCTTCGGGGATTTCGGTAAAGCGGATGTCCCCGCCATTCTCTTCAATCCGCTCGGCAAGCTCTCGATGGGGCTCGATCGGGACGATATCGTCGAGTGCTCCGTGGAAGGCCCAGATCGGCAGATCGGTGAGCTTCGCGGCATGTTTCGGCCCGTGCGCGCAGACGGGAACCAGACCGGCAAAGCGGTCGGGAAAATCCGCGGCAAAGCCCCAAGCGCCCATCGCTCCAAGGCTCACTCCTGACAACAGCACTCGATCGGGATCGATTGGGTAGCTTTCGAGTAGCTCTTCGAGCAAGGCATCGAGCCGAGCTGGCGGCCAGCCACCGCGCGGAAGCTGAGGGCAGACCGTCAGAAACGGGAAATCGTCGCGCTCGTCCAGAAAGCTGGGTGGCCCATAGCGACGCACCTGCTCAAGGTCATCGCCCCGCAGACTTCGCCCGTGCAGCCAGAGGAGAAGCGGGTAGCCCCCATCAGGAGCTGGGACCTGCCCCTCATCCGGGCGGTAGAGGAGGTAGCGCCAGGGCTCCTGCTCTTCTGGGTCAAAATGAGAATCGGCGACGACTTTCTCAAGACGTCCCAATGGAGAAGAAACCGGAGCATCGGGATCCGCCGAAATCGCCGAGGCTGGTGCGCCCAAAAGCACCATCGCCCCGAGGATCACGGCGGCGGATTTTCCCCCGTGCCCCATGGTCATTACTCCGCATCGGACAGTTCGCCACAATCGGCGACCAGGATCTCCTTAGAGGTGCGCCCTTTACGCGAGCCGAAACCCTCAATCTTTTCGACCACGTCCATGCCTTCGACGACCTTCCCGAAAACAACGTGTGCGCCATCGAGCCAGTCGGTTTCAACGGTGGTGAGGAAAAACTGGCTCCCGTTGGTGTTGGGTCCCGCATTAGCCATGCTGAGGATGCCAGGGCCTTCGTGCTTCAGCTCGAAGTTCTCGTCGTCAAAGCGACGCCCATAGATCGATTGACCACCGGTGCCGTCACCCTCTGTGATATCGCCTCCCTGGCACATGAAGTCGGGGATCACCCGGTGAAAGGGGCTGTTTTTGTAGGAGATGCCTTTTTCTCCGGTGCAGAGGCAACGGAAGTTCTCGGCCGTCTTTGGAACTACGTCGGATCGCAGTTCCATCGTGATACGCCCGATCGACTCGCCATCGGCGGTCATGTCGAAATAGACGCGAGGTAGCTTGGATTCTGTATTTTCGCTCATAAAGAAAAAGCCCGCGATTCCTTCGCGGGCAGGTGGAGGATTGGTTCGCACGTGGCGACGATCACTCGCCGCTGGTGACGCGCGTGGCGCTTTCGATGATTACGTCAGTCACCGGGACATCGTCCATCGGCCGCGCCATCGTCCTCTCCCCGTCGCGAGCGGTCAGCTCGCGGGTCGCGGTCTCAACCGCTGCAATTTTGTCGACGACGTCCATTCCGCTGACGACTTTTCCGAAAACCGCGTAGCCCCAATTATCAAAAGACGGATAATCGAGCTGATTGTTCGCACCGTGATTGATGAAGAATTGCGAAGTGGCACTGTGGGGGTCGCCGGTGCGGGCCATGGCGATTGTCCCACGATCGTTTTTCAGGCCATTTTTAGCCTCATTTTTGACCGGTGGGTTGGTCGATTTCTGGACGATCTCGACATCGCCCCCGCCATCCGCCGCCGCACCTTCACTGACGACGCGTCCGAAACCTCCCCCTTGAATCATAAATCCATCGATCACTCGGTGAAAAACGGTGTCGTTGTAGTGACCCGAATCAACGTAAGCGAGAAAGTTGGCAACGGTAGCGGGCGCTTTTTCTGCGTCGAGCTCGAGGGTGATGTCCCCGAGACTGGTTTTGAGCAGGACTTGCTCGCCAGCAGCGAGCTCAGCAAAGGTCAACGCGACAACGGCTGTGATAGCAAAAAGGGATTTCATTTTGAACGTTAATCTTTCGAACTCTCGATGCACCCTAGCCAACCGTCAACCAGACCGGTCTGCGGCTTTGCGGCAAAGTTCCGCCAAGCTTTTTGTTGAGCACTCCGCACCAAGAGTATCAAATTAGCGCGGCACGACACAGACCGGATTTCTTCATCCTTGCCCAGCCGGATGAGGCAGCTAAGCTCCCGCAGTTAATCTCTCTTCATTCCATCACCAACTGATTAAAAATTCCCATGTCCCTCAAGTTACACAACGCAATGTGGCCCGGCCTCGTCGGGAAAGAAGAAGGCACCGACCACCCACCGATCAGCCTTGATCGGATGCTGGAGCTCACTTCTCAGGCCGATGTCGGTGGGCAGAAGTATGAGGGGGTCGATATCTTCCTTTTTCATCCGCACACCGATCCCGATGCAAGCGATGACGAGTTGAAGGCGATGGGCGACAAAATCGCGAGTCACGGCCTCAAGGTCGGTTCGCTGGTTGCGCCAATCTGGCCGGGAACGGTCGGCGATTCGGCCATGGGCGACGATGAAGCCCAGGGGAAATTCGTGCTCGCGGTTGAGAAAGCCTGCCGCATCGCAAATGTGCTGGAAGATCATGGAGTTCGCGATTACGGCGCAATTCGGATCGACTCGGCAACGGGTCCCGAAGCCTGGAGCGCCGACCCGGTCGCTGGGACAAAGCGGATCGCTGAGACTTTCACCAAAGCGGCGGAAGTGGCCGAGGCCCACGGGCAACGCATCGCCGCCGAGGGAGAAATCTGCTGGGCCGGGATGCATAGCTGGAAGGATATGCTCGATCTACTCGAGGCAGTCGGAAAACCGGAGGTGCTTGGCTTTCAGGCCGACCTTGCCCACACCTACCTCTACCTCCTCGGCTACAACGCGCCCGAGCACGCTCTGATCGGCGAAAACTACAGTGAAGAGGAATTCTGGGCGGCCTACGAGAAGATGACCGATGCCCTCCGCCCCTGGAAGATCGACTTCCACGTCGCCCAAAACGATGGTTCAGTCCACGGCACCGGTAGCCACGACAAGACGGGCCGCCATTGTCAGGCCGATGATCCGAACGGCAAGCTCGACATCGCGAAGTGTTCCAGCTACTGGCTCAAAGACTACGAGGCGCGCG
>JBCCBR010000267.1:0-5401 GCA_039033935.1 Verrucomicrobiota bacterium | reverse complement strand
GGCGGGAAAGGTGGAGGAGCCGCACGCAGAGGCGCAAGGACGCAAAGGGTTGGCTTCGGAGATGTGGATTGAGTTTCGACGCGTCGGAGTCGAGCCGTGATGCATTCTTCATTCTCCAGAGCCCGAGCTTTGCGCCTTAGCGACTTTGCGTGAGGCCTTCCAGAACCCTTGCTTAGCAGCCCGTCCGTTGGTGGAACAGCCGGGGACGGCTATTCTCCGGGGCGAGGGCCTCACGCGACCTGAATTTGGGGGACGGCGGCGAGGAGTGCTTTTGCGGTTTCGGACTGGGGGTTTTCGAAAACCGCATTGGCCTCACCGATTTCCACGACCTGTCCTTCGTCCATTACCACGATCCGGTCTGACAGGTAGCGGACCACCGCGAGATCGTGAGAAATGAAAATCATCGTCAGGTTCAGTTCATCACGGAGCCGTAAGAGGAGATTCAGGATCTGCGACTGAATCGAAACATCCAGCGCGGAAACTGGCTCGTCGGCGATGACCAACTTTGGCTCCGTTCCGAGGGCTCTCGCGATCGCGATTCGCTGACGCTGCCCTCCCGAAAACTCATGCGGGTATTTTCGGACGTAGCGCACGTCGAGACCAACACGCTCCATCAGCTCTCCAACTGATTGCTCGATTTCCGAGGCGCTCTTGTCGGGATGACGGGTCAAAATCGATTCGGCAAGGGTGCTGAAAACCGTCATCCTCGGATTGAGGGAGGCGTAGGGATCCTGAAAAATCATCTGAAAGTCCCGTCGTCGCGCTCGAATGCTTTCCGGCGTGAGATCGGCAAGACGCTCCCCCTCGAGGATCACGCTCCCACTGGTTGGATGGAGGAGCTGCATCACGAGGCGGGAGAGGGTAGACTTCCCGCAGCCGCTTTCTCCAACCAGGCCGAGAATTTCGCCCTGCTCGATGGTCAATGAGACATCTTTGACGGCATCGACGATTTCGAGGCGCGAGGTAAAGAGTCCAGCTCGTTTGCTGAAGCGCTTGCTCAGATTCTGTAGTTCGAGGTAGGCCATCGGTAGCGCGGTCGTAAGGGGAATCAGTCTGGGATGAGACAGCATTCGCAGTCCTGGGCCCAGTGCTCGGGACCTACCTGGATCCAGCCCGGAGGAGAGTCTGGCGCTTTTTCCTGCCCCTCGTGAAGGCGTGGGGCAAAGGCGCACCCGGTGATGGTGCGAGCGAGATTTGGTGGCAGCCCCGGTATGGTGTAGAGCTCCGCGCCCTTTTCCTGGAGTGCCGGGATGGAACGCTGCAGCGCCTCGGTGTAGCGGTGACGCGGCTTTTTGAAAATCGCTTCGGTCGGTGCTTGTTCAACCAGCCGACCGGCATACATCACATTGACGAAATCACAGATTTCCGAAACCACCGCGAGATCGTGAGTGATGAAGATGACAGCGGTGCCTAATTCCTCCTGCCGGGCGCGGATCAGATCGAGCACTTGTCGCTGGATCGTGACGTCGAGGGCGGTGGTCGGCTCATCGGCGATTAGAATACGGGGACGAGTGATAAGAGCGATCGCGATCATGACGCGCTGTCGCATTCCCCCGGAAAACTCATGGGGGTAGCTATCGATCCGCTTCTCTGGATCGGGTATCCCGACTGCGGCAAGTTCTTCGATAGCTAGGGCTCGCGCCTCCGATTTGGATTTTCCTCGGTGGATTCGAAGGGGTTCGATCAGCTGGGTCGATATCTTCAGGTAGGGATTGAGCGAAGTCATCGGATCCTGAAAGATCAGGCTGATCTCATTTCCCCGAATTTTCCTCATCTCGGACTCAGATAGCCTGAGGAGGTTCCGGTCCTGGAACATCGCAGTGCCGCCTTCGATTCGACCGGGAGGTTGGGGGATGAGTTGTAGGAGGGAGTAGCAAGAGACTGATTTGCCAGACCCAGACTCGCCAACGATCCCGACGGTTTGACCCTCTTCGACATCAAAAGAAACCCCATCGACGGCTCTGACGACTCCATCGCGGGTGTGGAAGTGAGTGACAAGATCGCGAACTTCGAGCAGCGCCATGATACGAGGTGAGAAATAAACGCCGAGGTTTCAGTTCCAGCAAGAGATCTTACAACGGCTCATGTTAAAAGGTGAAAAATCGCACGTCACCCTGGAATCGAGGGCTTGCTGATTCTCTGGCAGGAAGGGGCCTTTTTTTTCAACGACAGCGTAGGCGAGGCAACCGTTCGGCATCTCGATTCGGTAGAGCCGGTTGGGCTTGAGCACTTCGATGACACGTCCGGTGCCTCGAATCGGGGGGCGTTCTGAACTCTCCATCTTTTGCATCCCTGCGATCGAAGTATCAATACTCATCAAGGCCTCGCGTAGATGGATTTCAGAATTTCTCCAATCTGCCTTGCCCGATAGCCTTCCACCGGCGTCACGGTCGACGCCTGCACCTGGTAAAGTCTGGAGCCGGTGTCGAAAATGACGACGTGGAATTGCACCCCGAAGACTTTATCTCCACGGTCGTAGTTCCCCTCAATCACGGCGGAAATGGCTGCCCAGGTTTTCCCTTCGGGCCCCTTCACGACTCCCGTGGTGATATTGTCTTCACCCTTGAGCTCGAAGGTTTCCTCGAAGCCGGTGATGAGGGCATCCATCAGCTCGCTCAAAGTCGCATTTGTGGTCACCCCCATATCCTTGAAGAAAATCGAGGTGGTCTGGTCCTTCGACTGGTAGCCAGCGAGCACATCATCAGCGTTGAGCTCCGATTCTTCCCAGTCATAGGGCAGCTCAAAGGTGACCCTCTTTTCATCGATGAAATGCCGCTTTCCTGTGCCCGCGAAGATCCCCGAGTGGGTCAGAATGACCGCGAATAGGAAAGCGCTGGTGGGAAAAATTCGATCAGGCGGAAAAAACCGTTGCCGAAATGGTCTGACACGTTCCATTCCCTTCCAAAATACCAAACTCCAGATCCCATGGCACGCATCAACGACAATTTTCTCAAGCTGAAGGCCGGTTACCTTTTCCCGGAGATCGCCCGCCGCGTCAATGCCTTCACCGAGGCAAATCCCGATGCCGCTTCCCGCCTCATCCGCTGCGGCATCGGTGACGTGACCGAGCCACTGCCGGAGGCCTGTCGCGAGGCGATGCATGCCGCTGTCGATGAGCAGGGAGCCGCCGAGACCTTCCGAGGCTACGGGCCCGAGCAGGGCTACGATTTTCTCCGCGAAGCTATCGCCGAAAACCAGTTTGCCGGACTCGGAATTTCACCCGACGAAATCTTCGTTTCCGACGGCTCGAAGTGCGATAGCGGAAACATTCTCGACATTTTTGGTCCGGGAAATTCGATCGCGATCACTGACCCGGTTTATCCCGTCTACGTCGACACCAACGTCATGATCGGCAACACCGGCGAGGCCGATGAGAGCGGAGCCTACGGTGGTCTCGTCTACCTGCCCTGCACTGCTGAGAATGATTTCGTCCCGGCGATTCCTGATCAGAAGGTCGATTTGATTTACCTGTGTTATCCCAATAACCCGACCGGGGCGACCGCGACTCGTGCCCAGCTCCAGGCTTGGGTCGACTACGCGAAAGCGAATCAGAGCATCATCCTCTACGATGCGGCCTATGAGGCTTTCATTCAGGAAGAAGATGTGCCGCGATCGATTTTTGAGATCGAGGGGGCTCACGATTGCGCGATCGAGTTCCGCAGTTTCTCGAAGAACGGTGGCTTCACCGGGACGCGTTGTGCCTTTACCGTCATCCCGAAAACTCTGGTCGGGCACACCGAAAGCGGCGAGGAGGTCGCTCTCCATGGCCTCTGGTCGCGCCGCCACAGCACCAAGTTTAATGGAGCCAGCTACCCCGTCCAGCGGGGAGCTGCGGCGGTTTTTTCAGAAACAGGAAAAGCTCAGGTCGCGGCTCTGATCGAAGGATACATGGGGAACGCCAAGCTGCTCCGCGAAGCCTGTGCCGCGATCGGGTTGCCTGTCTACGGGGGGATCAATGCGCCCTACGTCTGGGTCGGTTGTCCCGAGGGCGTTGATAGCTGGGGTATGTTCGATCGGCTCCTCGAAGAAGCGCAGGTCGTCATCACCCCCGGGGCAGGATTTGGTGCGGCGGGGGAGGGGTACTTTCGTATCTCCGCCTTCAACAGCCGCGAAAACGTCGAAGAGGTTTGTCGCCGTATTTCCGAGAACTTGGGGTGAACCCCGACGCCACTTAACAGGGTTGAGTGTCCGACCTAACAGGGTTAGGTCGGTGACTTGATAGGGTATGGTGTCTGAGTTGACAGATAGACAGAGAAGGTAGCATCGCCATTTCATGGCGCGGCCTCAATTCCTTCTCATTTTATCTGTTGAGTGGTCGGCTACAACCTGTTCGGTCGATCCGAATCGCTCGGAGCCCAATGGCACCGCTTATCAGAGAAATCTGATCCTGCGATGCCTATCCGCCGAAGCTGTCGACTCGAAGCGACTAATCTGGCGCGTTGGACAAACGTTGAGCCAGAGACCTTGTGAAGGCGGTCGGAAGCTTTACGAGAACGTGTGAGGTCACAAGTCTCCTGACCGGGGCGAGGCTTCGACTGCGGGTTGATGTTGAAATGGCCATGACGGATCGAACTCGCGGCGCGTCACGGGTTCTGTGCTCCGACTTGTTGTGTGGTTTGTTTCTTTGCGGCCAGGAGATTGATGACGTCGTAGCCCCATATACTCCGGCGAGAGTAGCTCTGCGCCTCTTCGCCGTTGATCTTCCGGATAAGCTCCAATCCGCGATACAGCCCCCAATCTGAGCCACCCAGATGCTCAACCCAAATCAAAGGCTCCGGCGGATCAATTCCGTCTGGCAGCTCGCCTGTGATCCGGCCATATCCCTCCGTGATCATCTTGATGTGTCCGACGCCCTGCTCCACAACGTCCTGACCCACGATGTCATCCTCAGATGGTGGTTCGGAACCCTGCCAATCGATTAGTCCCGCCAAGAATTCTCTCTGGCTGTTCCGAACGACGTCCAAGACCATCCCGCATCCGAATACTCCGTGAGAAATCGAAATCGGCCAAAACTGACCAAGCCTCAAATGAGCTGTCGACTTCGGCTGGAGAGGGTATTCCATTTTCGTCACACAACGTCCGAGTCATCCTACGCCTGACCGTGGGCGCGCTCCGACTCCCGGGTTAGTGGTTTAACTGTCATGACGAATTGAACTCGCAACAGGGCAGGCGTTAGGACCGACGCCTTGTGTGTGCCCAGCATGCACTGGAACCAAAAGGGGTTCAAGTCCCCTGTCTATAGAATGAAATAACCAAAGGACTATCTGAAGCCAACTGCGTGAGGGCGACCGAGCGTGGGAAGGAAGGCTAGGAGAAAGCCATCAGCCAATGAACAAGAACTGCATACGAGGCCGACGCGATGGGAAGAGCTGGCACAACACAGCGAAGTCCCTTCATTCAG
>JBCCBR010000266.1:0-5406 GCA_039033935.1 Verrucomicrobiota bacterium | reverse complement strand
TCGCCTTCGTGATCATTGTAAAAGTCCCGGGCCCGGCTTAGTGCAATCTGCTTGAAATTCGGTTCCCTCGTGCCCCACGCAGAGGTGACGACTCCGCCTGGAGCTGCGCTCATCCTGGTCGAAAACCCGATCATGGCCTTCGATAAGATCGTGCGGCGATTTGGAGTGCAGGCACCTGCATTTGCTCCGGGAGCAGCCCCGGGGGCAGTTGTTTCAGACTCCGCCGAAGTTGATTTGTCGAAGGTTGCTGTTGGCTCTAATGCCGTCATTTCGGAGGGCGTGAAAATTGGACAGGGAACACGAATCGGAGCGGGTTGCTTCATCGGCGAAGGAGTCGTGATCGGCGAGCGCTGTGAAGTGTATCCGAACGTTACCATCCGAGAAGGGTGCCTGATTGGTGATCGGGTCTTGATTCACTCAGGCGTTGTTGTCGGTGCGGATGGGTTCGGCTTCGAGTTCGTCGATGGACGTCATCAGAAAATTGAGCAAAGCGGGATTGTCCGGATCGAGAGTGATGTCGAGATCGGTGCCTCCACCACCATCGATCGGGCAAGGTTCGGCGAAACGGTCATCGGAGAGGGAACGAAGATCGATAATCAGGTCCAGATCGGGCACAACGTGATCATCGGGAAACACTGCATCATCGTAGCCCAGGTCGGGATCTCCGGCAGCAGCAGGATCGGCAATTACGTGACCTTGGCGGCGCAGACCGGCGTCGCGGGCCATCTCACGATTGCCGACCAAACGACCTGTGGGGGCCGATCTGGCGTCATTGCATCAATCGAAGAGCCCGGGGGGACATTCTTTGGCTATCCAGCCAAGCCAATGAAAGAAACCCTGAGAGACCTGATGCGAATCAAACAACTCGGCGCGCTCCAGAAGCGAGTCAAAGCTCTCGAGCAAAAGCTGGCCGACGCGTAGCAGGTGACTTGAGTCCCCCCAATTGAGCCTTCGAACCAAATCGATTTCTCCCGCAGCAGCGATGGCCTGCGTGAGAGTTACTGATGGGGGAATCGGGGAAGGGCCTTGCTTAGTCAGGCTCGCTCAATCGAGCATAATCTGTTCTCCCGGTCGAGGCACGATCACCTCCGTTGTGGTGAGTTTCTTGGCCAGCTCTGTTTCGAACCACATTTTGGCTGGCGCATCGCCGTGTACGAGCAGGACTCGCTTCGGACTGACTGCTTCGATGTAGTCGACGATTTGGTCGCGTGGACTGTGGCCGCTGAAGTCGAATTGGTCGACCTGACAACGGATCGATTGGGTTGGGCCGCCGGGACCATCGAGCGAGACTTCTCCTCCCTGCCCGGCAGCCTGGATCACTCCGCCGGGCGTGGCGGAGTCTGCGTAGCCCACAAAAAACAGTCCATGATTCCGATTGCTGAGAATCCTGCGCGCGAAACGATTCGATACCGTGTGCTCCGACATCATCCCGCTGGAGAGAGCGTAAATTTCACCGCGTTTAAAAATTGGCTCGCGTCTTCCCCGCGGAAGCACTTCCAGCATCTCGAAGTCCTCCAGAAATTGATAACCAGGCCGACATCTGCCCGAGTATTCTGAAAAACGGTCGGCAATCGTGGTCATCCGAGTGCTGAGACCTCCGATGTGTACTGGCACGGTTGGGATCAGTCCATCCTCTCGCAACTCATGGAGCATCAAGAGCACCTCTTGAGTCTTGCCAAGAGCAAAGACGGGAATGAGAACGGTTCCGCCGCGTTCGATGGTTTTTAGAATGGCCTCTCCGAGACGCTCTTTCTCGCTTTGTCGAGTGTAGCCAGGGTCGCGAGGGTGTTCTCCCCGGGTCGTTTCAATAACCAGGGTATCAATATTTTCCGTCGGAAAGTCGGCACCGCGGGTGACGGTTTGATCTTCGAAATGGACATCGCCAGTGTAGAACAGACGTTGTCCTCCATATTCCAGCATGACTCCAGTCGCCCCGAGCGTATGACCGGCATGGTGAAATTCACAGGTGACACGATCTTCGTCACCCAGTGCGAATGGGGCGCGAAGCTCGCGAGTCTCGATCGAGCGGATCGTTGCGTCGACCTCCCGATGGGAAAAGAGAGGGTATTCGGGGACACTCAGCTCGGAGCGCTGAGCCTTCATCACATTAACCGAATTGTGGAGCAGGGCTTCGCCATACTCCCGAGTCTGCTCAGTCGTGATCAGGGCAGCGTAGGGGTTTTCCCTGGCAATACACGGCAGCGCGCCAATGTGGTCGAGGTGCGGATGGGAAATGATGACGGCATCGACCTCGCTGTTGGTAAGCTCTTCGAATCGCGGCAGCGTGCTGCGACCGGTGTGTTTTGGGTGGGTTCCGGCATCGAGCACCAGTCGGGTCGAACCCGCCTCGATGAGGTAGGAATTCGCTCCGATGTCCTGATGGCGCGCGAGATTCTGGAAAAGCATTTCGGTTCCGAAAAGTAATGAGTGAGGGTAGTCCGGAGATGGCTACGAGTTGCTCTTACGCTTCGTTTCAGATTTCGCGCGAGCTTCAGCGAAGAAGTGCTTCAGCAGGAGAGCCGATTCCTGCTCCAACACCCCTGGTGTGACCTCGCTGAAATGATTGAGGTTCGGGAGCTGCAGCAGGTTGATAAATCCGCCAGCAGCGCCGCCTCGCTCATCGCGGCACCCGAAAATCACCCGCCGGATCCGGCAATGGAGAATTGCTCCGGCACACATCGGGCAGGGCTCTTTGGTCACATAGAGATCGCAGTCAGTCAGCCGCCAGTCGCCAACGGACTCCTGTGCCTGAGTCAGTGCCAGCATCTCGGAGTGAGCAGTCGCATCTTTGAGCGTTTCAACCATGTTGTGCGACCGAGCGATGATGGAGCGTCCCTGGACGATGATGGCTCCGATCGGCACCTCATCCGCCAGATAGGCCTTTTGCGCTTGCCGCATCGCCTGGCCCACGTAGTAGACATCACTCTCAAGATCGATCGCGGGGAAGTCGTCCTGCTCCTGAAAATCTGAAAAATCGCTGACCATCTCCTCTGCCGACCGGACAAACCTTTTGCACGCCGCCGGGAACGCGGGAAGGTAATCACCGACTATGAGCGACTGCAACACCCGAGTCATCGCCCCCTCCGTATTGGCCTCGGACTGGGCCAATATCGAGTCAGAAGTGAAGCGGGCCGATGCGGCCGGTGCCGACTGGCTTCACCTCGACGTGATGGATGGTCATTTTGTTCGGAACATTTCGTTCGGGCCTCAATTCGTTGGATCGATCCGGCCTCACACGGCTCTGCCTCTCGATGTGCATCTCATGATTTCGCATCCCGATGCTTACCTCGAAGCTTTTTTTGAGGCAGGCTCAGATCGAATAACGGTTCACGTCGAAGCTGAGCACGATGTTTCTCGAACCCTCGCGAGGATTCGGGAGGCGGGTTTGAAATGTGGACTCGCATTGAATCCGGCGACTCCGTTTGACGCGGTTGTTCCCTATCTCGGGGAGATAGACCTGCTCCTCGTCATGACTGTTGTCCCTGGATTTGGTGGTCAGGCTTTCATGGAAAAGGAAACGATGCCCAAAGTCGCTGCCGCTTTGAGTGCTCGTAAAGAGCGGGGGCTTAGCTATCACATCGAAGTCGATGGAGGAATCGATGCCGATACGGTCCATATCGCAGGGGCAAGCGGAGCCAACGTTATGGTCGCGGGAACGGCCCTTTTTCGAGCTCCTGATATGGCTGCGGCGATCCGCGCGATGCGAGGCTAGGAAATCTTCAAACCATGCCAGAAACCACCTTTTCTGTTTCGGATCTCACTGCCGAGATTCGGGATAAGCTCTCCGGAAGCTTCTCCGAAGTCTGGGTCGAGGGGGAAATCAGCAATCATCACAAGGCCGGCTCAGGTCATCACTATTTCACGCTGAAAGACTCCTTCGCTCAGCTTGCTTGTGTGCTTTTCCGAGGCAAGGCGAGTCGGCTGAGTGTGCCACTCGATAACGGGCAACAGGTCAAGGTCTTCGGCTCAATTTCGGTGTATGAGGCTCGGGGCCAGTATCAACTGATCGCAGACTCGGTTCAGGCGAAGGGGCATGGCGAGCTCCAGGCGAAGTTTGAGGCACTGAAGCGGAAGCTGGATGGGGAGGGGTTGTTTGATCGAGAGCGCAAACAGCCTGTCCCAAGCTTCCCGACCCGGGTCGGGGTGGTGACTTCTCCAACTGGGGCGGCGATTCGTGATATGCTGAATGTCTGGGCTCGTCGGGCCCCCTGGCTGCAGATTCAGATCTCGCCTTGTCGCGTCCAGGGTGAGGGAGCTGCTCAAGAAATCGCATTGGCGATATCGAGCTTCAATCAAGAGCGTCTGATTCCGCGCGTCGACCTGATCGTGGTAGCTCGTGGGGGCGGGAGCATCGAGGATCTCTGGGCATTTAACGAAGAATGTGTCGGGCGGGCGATTGCCGCGAGCGAGATTCCCATTATTTCCGGTGTCGGTCACGAGATCGATTTTACGATTGCCGATTTTGTGGCTGATCGACGTGAGCCTACTCCGAGTGCCGCTGCAGAGAATGCGACACCGGATCACGGAGCTCTGGTGAATCGACTGGATGAACTGGACGAGCGCCTCGACCGCATTGTCTCGACCCTTCTCGATGATGACATGGCACGCCTCGTATCATTGCGGCGTGAGCTGGAGGCTCGCGAACCGACTCGCCAACTCGAGAGCTTGCGGCAAACCGTGGCGTATCTGAGCGAGCGCTTTGAGTCTCAGAGTCTCCATCATCTGCGAGTCTCAATGGAGTCTCTTTCTGGGCTCGGCAAAGAGCTTCGTTTGATACCCCTCAGCGAGAAACTCGACCGGGCAGAGGATCGCCTCAGATTCCTCAACGATCAGTTGCTGCGCGAGGGCGCGAGCCAACTCGAGGGCAAGCGATCGAAGCTTTCGCAGGTCAGTGCGGCCATGACGGCCCTCAGCCCGAGGGCAACCCTGAGCAGGGGTTTTTCGATGACCCTGGACGAAGGAGGCAGAATCGTTACCGATTCGTCTGATCTGGAAAGCGGAAAGAAGATCAAGACGATCCTGGCTCGGGGAGAGCTTGAGAGTGAGGTAGTTTCGCTGAGGCCGGAAGCAGAATAGCACTGGCATTTTTAACCGCGTTGCCGTAAAGATTTCTCGAAACTCAGGCCTCTGGGCGGAGTTTCTGAGACCGCTGGCAGGGGAATTTTTTCCTCATTCCCACAAACACACGCAACATGATCAGGCCTGAAGCAAGGTGCCAACACTGGCATCGACACCACCTCGTATTGTCTCTCGGGCTCTGCATTTTTGGCCTTCTAAGCGCGAACGCGCAGGATGATGGCGATCAGCCGCAACAGGCACCATCCGAAATTGTTGCCCCGCCAGACGGGCAGCCGGGCGGGCCAGGGGGACCACGTGGAGCAGGACCCGGCGGAGGAGGGCTTACGG
>JBCCBR010000265.1:0-5431 GCA_039033935.1 Verrucomicrobiota bacterium | reverse complement strand
TATTCCCCCAATACCTTCGATAGTAGGGAGGAGTATCTTACCTATTACCCGGGAGATAAGCTCAGTCGACACTACGGAGCGACTCGCGCGGTCGACGATGTCACCGTGGCGGTCTCGGATGAGGTCCAGGTGCTGTGTCTGATCGGCCCGAGTGGTGGGGGGAAGTCGACATTTTTGCGACTCCTCGGGGGGCTTGAGGTGCCGACTAGCGGGACTGTTTCATTCGATGGGCAGCCCTTGCCGAGCGACGAGAATTCCCTGCGAGAACACCGTCGGGGAAATGGTTTTCTTTTCCAGGCCTTTAACCTCTTCCCACATCTCAGCGCGATCGGGAATGTGATGCTCCCGCTGATTCAGGTCCACCGCTGGGAGCAAGAGCGAGCCCAGGCTCGGGCCGAGGAAACGATCGAGCGATTTGGGCTGGCAAAGCATCGCGATAAGATGCCAGCTCAGCTGTCCGGTGGACAACAGCAGCGCATCGCCCTTGCCAGATCACTCGCACACGAGCCCGATCTGCTTTTGCTGGATGAACCGACCTCGGCGCTCGATCCGGAGATGAAGTCTGAGGTTCTCGATTTGGTGGAAGAGCTCTGCCAGCAGGGGCAACGCATCATCCTTTCGACCCACGAAATGGGCTTCGCCAGACAATCGTCCGATCAGGTCGTCTTCCTCGCCGACGGGAAACTGATCGAGACTGGGCCGAGCGAAGCCTTTTTCGAAGACCCCGAGTCTGACCAAGTGAAGGGTTTTCTCTCCAAGGTGATGCGGTGGTGACAGGCTGCACCAATTTCAGAGTCACAATCGCGTGACCCGGTCCGCGGATCCCGGTCCGCGGGACCCGGTCCGCGTCCTAATCGGCACTCGACAGTTCACTTCGTGCTGGCGAAGATATACGCATGAGTTGGATTATCACAATCTTGGTTGGTTTTGTTCTCGGTGCGCTTGGTAAGTTTCTCATGCCGGGGAAAGATCCTGGGGGATGCATCATCACGACGCTACTCGGTATTGGCGGTGCTGCCCTCGGTCGCTTCATCGCCGGTCTGCTTGGCTTTACGGTCCCGGCAGGTCAGTACTTCAGCCTGCCAAGCCTCGCTATCTCACTCGGCGGAGTGTTACTTTTGCTTCTCATCTACCGAACGATCTTCGGAAAGAAGAAGTAACCGAGCGGTGCTGCGATAGGGGCAGTCAGTGCGCTGCCCACGGCACCACTCCGGCCCGCAGCAAGGCCAGAAGCAGGGTCACTACGATCGAGGCGAGCAAAGTCGAGTAAAGCACCGCGGCGGCGGCAAATCGGCTATCCGCTTTGAACTCGTGGGCGAGCAGGGCGGTGTTGACCGCTGAGGGCGATGCGGCACCGACGATCAGAATCGCTGCCATTTCGCCGCTTAGCTGGAAGAGCCAGGTGAGCGCGATTGCCGTTGCCGGACCTCCGATTAACCGGATCACCAAGGCCCAGATCAGGTTGCCCTGAGGGCGCGGGGGACGGGTTTTGGAGAGTTGCACTCCGAGGGTGACCAGGGCGAGTGGGATCAGTCCGTCGGCAAGGTATTCCAGCGGGACCCAGATCGGCGTTACCTCGGTCAGCGGATTTCCAAACCCGCGGAGGGTGAGAGCCAGGATCACCGCATAGACAGAGGGCTGTTTTAGCACCGGGACAAACCAACCTCGGCGAGACTCGTTTCCGGCATTGGCAAGAAAGACGCCGAGGGTGAACCCGGAAAAGTTCATCGTCGTCAGCACAAAGAGCTGAACGACTGGGCCTAGCTCACTGAAAGCCAGCGCCATCAGCGGGATCGCCCAGTTGCCGCTGTTGTAAAACATGGTGCTGAGCTGGAGCGAAGCCTGAGTCGGGAGGTCCTGTTTTTGAATCCGACAAGTCAGCCAACTGAGAGCCGCCATCGTCAGGATGATGATGAGGGTGAACCCGATCACGAGCAGCCCGATCTCAGCCTCAAGCACCGAGGTTGAGAGTTTGACCAGAATAAAGGCTGGGACAAACAGGTAGATGTTGAGTTTGACCAGTGATTTGAGGTCGAGATCGAAGATGCGATCAAGGCCCCAGCCGAGCCCGATCAGCAATAGAATGGGGAGGCAGACCTCAACAAAAATGGAAAAGAAGGACGACACGGTAGGGAGTTTTGACCGAAACTCGGAAATTCTGCAAGGGATGACTCAGCTACCCAGGATGGGCTCGATCGGTTGGAGAAGTTTCGGCGACCTCAATCCGGACCGAAACGAGCAGGAACGATAACTCAGAATTTCCGTGGTTCCGCTCGGACAAAAGCGATAAGCTAACGGCATGAGAGGCACGGTCTTGAGCGCATTTTGTGCGATCACGCTTGGCGGAGGATGGACGGGTGCGATTGCTATGGAAGTTGAGGTCCCTGTTATTATTGCTCATCGTGGAGCCAGTGCCGAGGCTCCTGAAAACACAGCGGCGGCGATTAAGCTGGCCCTTGAGCAAGGTGCCCGCGTGATCGAGTTCGATGTCCGCGAGACCAGCGATGGGGTTCTTGCTCTGTTTCATGATGAAGATTTCGAGCGCTTCGGTGGCACAAGTGATCGCGTCGAATCCAAAACCTGGGCCGAGCTTTGCGAGATGGATGTCGGCTCGTGGTTCGACCCGAAATATTCTGATGAGTGTGCCCCAACACTGGAGCAGGCGATTCGACTTTGTCTGGAGGGTGGGGCCATCCCGCTGATTGAGCGAAAGTCCGGCAGTGCAGAAAATTATGCGTCTTTGATTCAGGAACTGGGAGTGGTCGACGAGGTTATCGTTCAGGCCTTCGATTGGGAGTTCTTAAAGGAGACTCGGAAACTGATTCCAGAGCTGCGAATTGGTGCGCTCGGGAAACGCTCCTTCGGTCGGACTGACCGTGCTGAGCTGAGACTGCTAAAGCCAGACTGGGTGGGTTGGAAAGATGCCGACTTCACCGAGTCTGGCCTTCAGTTCTGCAAGGACATGGGCTGTCGTGTCGCTATCTGGACCGTGAATGATCGAGGCCGTGCCGAGCTCTGGCTCTCGCGAAGTGCTGATGGCATCATCACAGATCGCCCAGCCGATATGTTGGCCCTGCTTGCGGAAAGGGACAATCCCGATCGGTAGGGGCGGCCCTTGGGCGTGGTAGACGAAATCACTAAAGAGGCTTGCTGACAGCTCTTGCCAAGTTCGAAAAGCAAAAGAGCAAACGGACCATCGAGGACGATGTTCCCTACCGCGCATCGGTAGGGTCGATCCGTCCCGGTCGACCGCTTCGCGGGTTTGGCGAGACGAAATCACCAGAGAGTTCTGGCTGCTGTTGTCGCCTGATTCAGATTATCAGGCAGCCGCATGATAGAAAACTTACCCAAAGTGAGAATTCAAAACAATTGGCACCACAAGCTTTCTGCGAGATCACCTTTAAGGGTGGCAATCTAAGTGACATGAGCAGGCTTTCCATTTTACTGACTCGAATCTCTATTTTCCTCGGCGTTTTTGTCTTCTCTTCCTGTGTAACGAGGAAAATCGAACATCGCCAGCTTGTCGAGAAAGCGGCATCGGCTCCACCGACGGCAAGATTCAGCTACAAAGGATCGGATGAGAAGTGGCATCGGCTTGAGTATCAGGCTCAGTCAATCCCGACACTGTTCCCGATTCTTACGCTGCTTGATTTTGAGTATCAGCTCAAAACACGCCGAAAGTCGTTTCGAATTCCGAGATCGGAAGTGGAAGTGATGGAAGAGTTTCCGGCGACCAGAGATCGAAAACAATGGCGACATTATTATCCGGGCAACCCCTTGCTCCAAGTCGATGCGCAAGGTTTTTTCGAAGTCTTCAACATCAATCGGGACTCAGCTCAGACCGTCGAATAGTTTTTTTGTGTGATGCTCAGACTACGAGCCACTGACGGGTATCGCATTTGCCTGAAGACAACGGGTAGTCGATGATTTGCATAACCGCTTTTTTTGAGAACGCAATGTTCCCTACCGCGCATCGGTAGGGTCGATCCGTCCCGGTCGACCGCTTCAGGGGGGCGGCGAAGTTGAGAATCGCGACCGCCAGCTCGGCAGTGCTCCTGACTCCTAAATTCAATAGGGTTCGGTCATAATCCCAACAGGGTTAAGTCACAAACCAAACAGGGTTAGCTCGTCGAGCTAACCCTGTTGAATTTGATTTCTGTCGGTGACCGATGTCTGTCTAAGCGACGCCAAGCGCTTCGCGGGCTGCGGTGACGGAATCACGAAGGGCGTTGCTGGCCGCTACCATGCCGGAGCGTTTGCTCATCCCGACCTTGCTGTAGGGGGTGAAAACACCTGAGTCGTGATACTCTTCGACGGTCCCGAAGCACTGGGTGAGGGCGGCTTCGATGTTGCTGACGAGTTTCTCATCTTTGCCGGAGAGCGCTCCGAAGTAGGGCTTGATCTGGCTCTGGATCCCGAGCCAGTTGTTCCAGAAAATAAGGAGAGACTGATCGGACCAGGTTTCTTCCTCGCTTGATATTTTCTTGGAGGAGATCTCGTTGGCGAGACCAATCATGCCGTCAAAATTGATCGAGGCCCAGAAGGCGTCGCGAGTGTTGAGATCTTTTTTCAGCTGCTCGCAGGTCTCGATCAGTTGCTCAGCAAAGGGAAGTGCCGGGGCGAGGTCTCCCTCTCCAAAGAGGAGGTGTTCGATCTTGTGAACGCTGACAAAATCTTCAGCCGTCGTCCCGTCGTCGTAGCCGTAGGGGCGCGCGTCGATTTTTGCATCGGTCTCTTCAAACGATGCTGCGTAGGTTTCGATCTGCTCGTAGTGTGGCCGGCAGGCAACGTAGGCGTCTTTCGCCTTGGCAAGGTCCCCACCTGCGATGGCATCCTTCAGCCCGACGATGAGGGGCATCTGGTCGTCGGCCAACTTTTTAAAGTAGGCGAGGCCTTCGTCGATTTCCTTGCTGTATTGCCCTTTGTCAGCATGATCGTCCCCGTAAGCACGTCTTGCGTTGGTGAGAATACCAAAGCTCATGAGCCCGCTGGCGGCGAGGGTGTTGCGCCCAAGAAAGCCTCGGCGTGAGAAGCTCGAGTTTGCTTCAGTTGATGAGGAGGGTTGTGTTGCAGGATTTGTTTCAGAGTTCATAGGATCGTCTCGCGCTGTTTTTGATGGAGCGAGGGGCAGGGTTTTGCCGCCTCCCTAAAATGAAACGAGCGAATCGCCTCAGCAAGACGTTTCTGGACATCCTATTGACGTTAACTTGTCATTCACGCCATGCTGGGTTCGCCGAATCGACGGCTGTTAGTTTGGCAACTTCTCGATTGCCTCGATCACATCTCCAGAAGTGATCACCCCCTCAGGGAGGCGGATCGGTTCTGCATTCGGATCCGAGGGGAACAGGAGATAGAAAGGAATGGCGGCTTGACCATACTCTTTGAGCAACGCGGCAATGCTCGGGTTCGGCTTGGTCCAGTCGGCAATGAC
>JBCCBR010000264.1:0-5453 GCA_039033935.1 Verrucomicrobiota bacterium | reverse complement strand
GGGGGTCTCACCGCCTTCTACGCGGGAGCCTGCGACCCGTCACTCAACGCGGTTCTCGCGAGCGGCTGTTTCGGCCTGGGAGATAGAAGCTGGGAAGAGCCGATCTACCGCAATATCTTTGGCCTCACCGATATGGGTGGGCCAGCCGGCATTGCCGCGCTCTACGGAGGTCGCACGCTCATCATCGAGCACAGTGAATTTCCCGAAATCGTCGATCACAAAGGATCGGTAGCTACTCCGGACGCGGCAGCTGTTTCGCTCGAAATTAAGAGAACCGCGGAGCTCCTTGCAGCTTTCCAGACACCGCCTGGCATTTTGTTTTCGGAAGCCGCGGAAGGGACTCGCGCGGGATTCCCGGCCGTGGCTGCGCTCTGTGCCGAGATCGGTCACAATGTCGAAGTATCTCGCTTTCCTACGGCCCTGCCCTTATTCGATACACGGACCGATTTCGATCCCGATGCCCGTCACGAGCGGGTCTTTCGAGGTGTTGAAAGCTGCGTGCAAAGGCTGGTCGATCAATCAACCGAAACGCGGGAAGAGTATTTCTTTTTCACTGCCGAAACCAATCTGCAGCCAGGAAAGTGGTCCACCGAAAGGATCCACCCAACCCTCGAACCGAGCGGCTTTATCGAAGCTAGCGCGGCATTTCGAGAGCAATTCTCAAAGGACGTGATTGGAGAATTCGACGAGGCTTTTGTGGATCCATCGCCGCGCAGCAGACAAATACTGGAGAACGAGAAATGGACTGGCTGGGAAGTGGTCCTCGAGGTCTACGAAGGCTTCTTCGCGTGGGGAGTGCTGCTAATGCCTAACGATATCGAGGAGGGTGAGAATCGACCGGTCGTGGTCTGCCAGCACGGTCGCAACGGCCTCCCCCGTGACACGGTCGACGCTGGGAAAAGCGCCTACAGCGACTTTGCCGCGACCCTCGCCGACAGAGGCTACATCACCTTCTCACCTCATAATCTCTATCGGCACGAGGATCGCTATCGCTGGCTCGACCGAAAGGCGAATCAGATCGGATGCACTCTCTTCTCCTTCATCACCGCCTCTCACCAGCAGATTCTGACCTGGCTCGCAACTCTGCCCCAGGTCAATCGCGAGCAGATCGCATTCTATGGGCTGAGCTATGGAGGCGAGTCCGCCATGCGCGTCCCGGCACTTCTCGATGGCTACGCACTCTCGATCTGTTCCGGCGACTTTAATCAGTGGACCCGCAAAGTCGCAGACCCGGATTTCCCGGCGAGTTTCATGAAAACGATCGAGTGGGAAATGCCCTACTGGAATCTCGGCAACACCTTTGATTACGGGGAAATGGCTGGGCTGATTTTCCCCCGTCCTTTCTTCGTCGAGCGGGGTCACCACGATGGAGTTTCACGAGACCGCTGGGTCGCACACGAGTATGCCCGAGTCCGTTGGCTCTATGCTCAATTTGGTCTCGGCGATCGCACCCGGATAGAGTTTTTCCAAGGTGGACACTCGGTTAATGGCGTCGGCAGTTTTGCCTTTCTCGACGAGTTTCTGCCAGTGAAGTGACTCGGAGCGGTATCGCAAAAAATGCTGCTCAACAATTATCGTCCAGCT
Source organism: Verrucomicrobiota bacterium (assembly GCA_039033935.1). GTDB lineage: Bacteria > Verrucomicrobiota > Verrucomicrobiia > Verrucomicrobiales > DEV007 > Arctic95D-9. The sequence continues at coordinate 3,869 of JBCCBR010000264.1, read as the reverse complement.
CTTCTGGAATCACATAGTCAGGGAACTGGCTCTGTAACTCTCGACTCAGTTTGTCGACCTGCTCCTGATTCCCGAGCGCTTGGTAGGCATTGATCGCCTTCGCAAGCGCCTTCGGGGTGACTTCTGGATCCAGAAAAATCTGGCTGACGACAAGGTATTCTCGGGCAGCCTCGACCAGATTGCCTGAGGCTGCCTCGACATCACCGAGCAAAACCCTCGCCTCGGCATTGGTTCTCCCCTCTTTTTGAGAGCGAAGACTTTCCTGGGCACTGGTGCGGGCACCATCGATGTCCCGGATGCAGAGCTGAGCTTTACCGCGACGCAAATAGGCGGTTGCACGTTCACTGGGGCGCTCGGTCTGAACGAGGTAATGATCAAACGCCTGGATCGCCTCAAAATGCTTATCGAGCTCGAGGCGCATATTGGCGAGTAGGTTCCAAATCTTAGCTGAGGTCTGGTCTGGATTTTCCTCATCACTAGCCGCGGTCAGGAAATACTCTGCCTCGCTCGGCTTCTTTTGGGATGCCAGCTTGCTCCCCAGGTATTCGAGAATTTGCGGAGGAATCTCGCTTCGATTCTCCTGCGAGCTGGTCTTGGCCGCTTCGAGGTAGCGCTTCGCCTCAACCGAGAGGTCGGCGACGGCCTCCAGCTGATACTGGCACCAGATCAGGCGGAACGTCGATTTGTCGAAAAAAGCAGCCGGATCGACTTCCCTGGCCTGCACCAAATGCGGAACTGCCGGGGCATACTCGGCCTGGTCGAAATGCCCTACCCCCATCCAGTAGTGCGCTTCGGCCAGAGCTTTGGTCTCCGGGAAACGATCGATCAGCTCCTGATAAGCCGCGATCATCTCAGGCATCTGCTTGAGATGCAGACGGATCAGCGCAATCTGCTGCAACGCAAACTCAGCTTCCGGTGCATCGGGATGCGAATCTGCAATATCGACAAAGTCTTCGAGGGCATAGTTGTGGTTGCCGTTGGTCTGATGGGCGACGGCTCTCTTTGCGAGAGCACTGGATCGCATCGGACTATCGGGGAATTTTTTGAGGAACTCACCAAGGCTCTTGATCCCGGCCACGAGGTTATCGGAAGCGATTTCAGCCCAGCCCTTTTTGAAGAGTCGGAGGGCGTGATACTTTTCATCAACCTTCCCGACTCGAACGTTTTCGTAAGCAGTCGCCGCATCGCGGTAATTCTTGATCGCATACTCCGACTGCTCCCCACTGGCGGCCCCTTCCGCCTGCGAAAAGTGGTATTCGGCTTTCATGAGGTAGGCCATATCAGAGTAGCTTCCCTCGGGGTCCAACTGGCGCTGTTTCTCCGCGAATCTCTCCGCCAGGGCCGGGAAGGAACCGCGCCCCTCCTTCTGCAGCACCTGCAATTTTCGATATCCTGCCTCGATTCCCTCGGGCTGTCGGGGGAATTTGTTTTCAAGGAGGGAGTAAATTCGCACTGCCGATTCAGCATCATCCACAAGACGGAATGAGTGTCCGACGATCAGGAGCACTTTCGCCCTCGAATCATCGGGTGCCGAAAAACTGCCACTGTTGTAGATGCTCAGGACTTTCGCGTATTCGCCCCTCGCGTAGGAATTGAACAGCGCGCCAACCAGAGCGAGAGGCTTCCAGGGACTGTCGTCTGGGAGCGAAAGCGCCTGATCGAGATACTTTTCGCTCAACTCGGTATCGCCGGCATCGGCTGCCAGTAAACCCGCCCGGACGAGAGCTTCGTTTTTAATTTCAGGAGTTGATGCCGATTCCACAATCTGCTCAAACCGCTCCGTTGCTTTCTCAGTTTCGCCGGTGTTGAAATAAAGCCGAGCACTCTCGAGCATGGCCCGCTCCTGATAGGGGTTGTCCTTCGCCGGGTCGGCGATGATCTCTTCGTAGGCCTTGAGGGCTTCCGGGTCTTTTTTCTCCTGCTGGAGAGACCGGGCTTGATAAAATCGTGACTGCAACTTTGCCGCTGGCTCGGTCAGTTGATTGGCCGCGATTCGGAAAAATTTTGATGCATTAGGGAAGTCCTGCCGCTGAAACCGAAGCACCCCGAGCCGGTAGGCGGCGGCTCCGACGAAGGCACCCGTCTTGTAATTCGATACGAGGTAATTAAACGTCGTTTCGGCATCAGCGTTCTGATCAGCTTTGAGGTAGCACTCGCCCAGTCGAAACCAGGCCGACTGGACCTTGGGGTGGTTTTTGTATTCGCCGATAAAGGCCTGATACTGCTGCGCTGCGAGGACGAATTCGCTACGGCTGAAAAGTAGATCCGCGTATTCGAGGAGGTCGTCGGCGGAAGCAGCGAGATTCTGAGCGCGCAACTGTGGGGAGAGAACCGTCGATTGGGCGACCACAAGCCCCAAAAAAGCAACGAGCACGAGCCAGAGACGTGCAATCCCACGAAACGTTTGGGTTTGGTCCAGAGTTCGTTCCATGGCTGAGCGAGGCGAGTGTTTGGTCAGGGGGATTGCGGCTTTACCGTGGCGAAGGCCACATTCCAGATCCCAGCCTGCTTGATCTGGTCCAGCACGCTGATGATAGCCTGAAAATCTGCGCCGGAGGCGCCGCGAAGAATGACGGCCTGGTCAGGGTATTCCGCTGAAATGGCCTCCAGTTTATCCCTGAGTTCGTCATCGCCGACAGTTCTGCCGTTCAAAACGACTTCTCCGTTTTCGCGAACATTGACGATGATCTCCCCAGCGAGGCGTGTCTCTTTGTCGGCCTTTTCAGCCGCTGGGACGGAGATGTCCATATCCCGTTCGAAGCGGGCAAACTGCCAGGTGACGATGAAAAAAATGAGCAACTGAAAGACCACGTCGATCATCGGCGCCAGCTCCAACTCGGCACCTTGAGATGAACTCGCTTCACGGAATTTCATGAGTTGGGGAGACTTCTCGGTCGGGGTTGCACTTAATCGTTTTTCACTCGCCTCGCGTCGGCTCGAAGCTCGGTAGTTTGCTCGCTTATACTGAGCCGCGAGCAGGGCCATGATGTGGGTCATGGCAGCTTCCAGCTCGGCAATGAGTCGCTGAACTTTGCCTCGAAAGAGCGAGTAGAAGATGAGGGAAGGAATCGAAATGAGGAGGCCTGCCGCGGTCGTGATGAGGGCTCGCGCAACACCCGGCGCGAGCTCCATGTGCTGAACGCCCGACGTCGCCTCGAGACTTTCGAAAGCCTCGATCATTCCAAAGACGGTTCCGAAAAGACCGACCATCGGCGCGACGCGGCTGATGTCGTTCAGGTAATTGACGCGGTTGTTGAGCAGACTCGCCTGCCGAGTGCCCTCCGCCTCGGTCACCTCGCGAACCTCGTCAAAGCTCGCCGTCGGGTTTTTGGTGGCGAAGTCGAGAGTTTTGTAAACGATTCGAGCAATGCACTCGTTTTCCCGGTTACAAACCGCGATCAGCCCGAGATAGTCCTGCTTCCGGATCAAGGCGTCGGCCGCGTTCATGAACTTGTCACTGACGACAGCTCCCTGACGGATCGTGAACAGGTAGAAGATAATCAAAAGCACGGCGATGATCGACAACACCGCCAGAGGGATCATCAAAATCGCTCCACCCTGGAGGAGATAGTCGAGAAGCGACTCGCTGGTCGGGACCCCAGCTATCCCGGATTCGGGAGTTTCGACAGGTTCGGCCGAAGCCTCCTCCTGGGCAAAACTACTGCCGAGGCAAACAAAGAAGGCCAGCACAGCGGAAAGCAGGCGTGATTTCATCGGAAAAACTTGGCGGAGAGCGGAGAACTGAGGTCGGTTGGGCCAGTAGGATACGGTTGCCGACTTGTTTTACTGCAAAGGCTCGAAAGGAGGTCTCAGTCGCCGGGAAAGCGCGGATTGGTTGACGGGACGCTCTCTGAACCTAGTCCGACTAG
>JBCCBR010000263.1:0-5493 GCA_039033935.1 Verrucomicrobiota bacterium | reverse complement strand
CGCCTTAAATTTTCGAATATCAAGATAATTTTGATAATTTTCGGTTATTTTCTGAAAATGAGCGCCTTGATATTAAAAAGAATTGTCGGATTTTTGATCAAGTTCCCGAATTTCAATCAGGTGGACCCAGAATCTCGGCCGCTCAGCTGAACAACAATCCCCAAGGACGATCGTGTCGAGACGTGCCCGATCAGACCACAGCACGGGCTGGCAAGAGGGCGAAACAATTAGGACCAAGCGAGCTCCGCTAATGCGAAGATCGCTTCTGTTTCCACAGCCCGGCTGACCGAATAGGGATCAATAGAACGGAGCCAGGCTCAGCTCGCCATCGCGTCTGAATCCCGTCGCCCGAGCCCGTAGGCCGTGAAGACTCTCACGATCTCATCACGAACCCGGCGAAAGACAGCGAGCTGCTCTTCCTCGCTTCCGGTGGCATCGGCGGGATCATCAAAAGGCCAATGATAACGTTGGCGCTGCCCTGGAAATGTCGGGCAGGCCTGATCGGCATTCCCACAAACCGTGATGATCGTATCGACTTCGTCCTCAAGGAATTCGTTGAGCGATTTGGAAGTGCCATCGGAGAGATCCAGCCCGATCTCCGAAACCGCTTTCACCGCGAGCGGATGCACATAGCCACTGGGCCGCGATCCAGCACTGGCCACCCTGATCGAATCCCCCCCGGCATCCCTAAGGATCACCTCAGCCATTTGCGAACGGCACGAGTTCCCGGTGCACAAAATAAGAATCAGCGGGGTTTTCGTTTCAGGCATGCGACAGGTTAAAAATCCACCTGCCTCTTTTGTCAATCCATGGTTTGTTCTAACGTGAGCAAAAATGGATCCATGCCATCCGCGAGGGGCCTCGGTCTCGAGGCCTGGGAACAGTGGATGATCGATCATGACGAGCCGCGCTTTCGGGCCCGGCAAATCGTCTCGTGGTTGTTTGAAAAGCGGGTCGACTCTTTCGATGCGATGTCGAATCTCAGCCAGAAGCTGCGATCCAAGCTGGCTGAGCACTTCTCGCTTGAGACCCTGCCGATCGTCCGTGTGACAGGGTCTGAGGACACTACTCGAAAATACCTTTTCCGGCTTGTAGATGGTAGGCTCGTTGAGACCGTCCTGATTCCGGCATCGGTGAACTTTGATGGCGAGCGCAGCGACCGCCGCACGCTCTGCGTCTCGAGCCAGGTCGGATGTGCGTTCGGGTGCAAATTTTGCGCAAGCGGTCTCGATGGCTTTACCCGAAATCTGAGTGCCGACGAGATCGTCTCTCAAGTGATGGAGGTCGAGGCACACAGTGGCCACCGAGTCAGCAACATCGTCTTCATGGGGATGGGCGAGCCACTCGCAAACTTACGAAATCTTGAGGTTGCCCTCCAACTGATCAATGCAGAGTGGGGCCTCGGGATCGGCTCCCGACAGATCACCATCTCTACCAGCGGGCTCGCCCCCCAGATCGAAAGACTCGCTCGACTCCCCATGCAGATACGGCTCGCTATTTCACTCCATGGCGCGACCGACCCCGTGCGGAGCCGGATCATGCCAATCAACGATCAATTTCCGATCGAGCGTCTCTTTGAAGCACTAGCAGTCTGGCAGCAGCATAAAAAGCAGAAGGTCACCTTCGAATACATCCTGATCGAGGACATCAACGATGGCCTCGACGAAGCTGCCGTGCTCGCGAAGCGAGCTCGTTCCCTCGGGGCAAAGGTCAACTTGATACCCTACAATCGGGTCGAAGGTCTCGAGTGGAAACGGCCCGGCACGGGAAGACAGGAGGCGTTTTTGAAAACGCTTCGCAAAGCTGGCGTCACCGCGACGCTCCGCCGGGAAAAGGGTCACGATATTGATGCTGCATGCGGCCAGCTTCGACTGCAACAGGAGAGGTCGGAGAGAGAGCTCACGACTGAGGTTAACGTTTGAAAATTCATGAGGACCTCGAAAAACTGATCTCAGAATCCAGCGCAACAGAAAACGTCTCTCGTGAAGCGTGAAAAGCCTGCATAGCCATCGGTCCCAAGAATTTCCGGAACGACGCGAGAGTCGTTTCTGCAGGAACAATCAGTCAGCTAGTTTTTTGAGGTCTCCTCAATTCATCGCTCGAAGACGACTGCAAATCACTCGCATCACTGCAATGGCGAAAAAAGGATGATCCTGAATCAGATCAACGAATTCTAATTGATCAAGCACTGCACAAACTCCATCGGAGCAGGCAATTACAGAAGCCGAGGTTGGTGAGTCGTCGATCAGAGAGAGTTCGCCAAAGATCCCGCCTCGCCCTTCACTCGCGACCCTGAAATTCCCCGCCTTGATTTCAACCTCGCCTTCGAGAATCACGTGCAGCGACCTATTTTTCTCTCCCGCAGCGAGGATGACCTCACCAGATTGGAAGCTCCTCTTATCGAGTCTATTTTCAAAAAGAGGGGCAAAATCGATCGAAAGCTCAGCGGTAGTCTCCGGGAATGATTCAGACGTCATGATAGTTTGTTTGGGCGTTATTTTTGTAATGAGAGGGAAACTTCTCGAAGCTACCTCCCATATTGCCTGACCCGCTGAGCAGAGGTTCTATCACGAAATTTGAAATCAATTTTGGCCGAGCGATTTCGAACCCCAGCACCAAATCTCAAATCGAATAGGCTTCCACGATATCCTCGGGAATTACTTGAGGCCTCCCGCTTTCGATCGAGACCAGAGTGTAGTCAGAAACCCCTTTCGCAGCGAGCTTTAGAGACTGCAGCTCGGAGATTTCAAATGAGACCTGAACTGCCGATTTCCCGATCGACTCTATTCCCGTCTCGACAAGAGCGGTCTGTCCCAGGAGGAGCGACCTACGATACTCAATCTCGGTTCGCTTCACCACCCAACTGTAGCCCCGCTCAACAAACTCGCCCATCGCCATCCGGTAGCATCGCTCCATCTGGTCGAGCCGCGCTGCCAACACGTAATCGAGATAGGCCGAATGCCGGACGTGTCGATTGAAATCGACATCGTCGGGCCGGACTGGGATGTGCGACTGAAATCGGCTGAATTCGCCCATCCCTTGCGGTGATCAGCCCCGGGCAGAAGTGTCGGCTACCGCACCAATCGACGAATCCGGCGCTCGCGGCCCCGCGCAAATGTTTCGTCGATCTCGATCGTAGTGGAACGTCGAATCTGGCGCGAGGGACGATAGGAACGATCGTCATAAATTCTGCCTTCGATCGGACCTGACTCTTCGGGCCAATAAATGATCGCGGGATCAGGCACCCACGGCGACGGCTCAGCCGAAATGGAACCGCCATCTTCAATCCACGCCGGGACACCGCCCCAGACGACACGGTCGTTTGTAGCACAGGAGGTAAGAAAAGCGGTCGCGGCGGTAAAAGAAGCGACAAGGCAGAGGTTCAGTCGAGCGGTCATTGGCAGTTGAGTGGTCTAGCGCGCAGAAATTCTAAGTGATCTCGAAGCGGGGAGGGCTTACAGAATGCGCGAAAATAATTGATTGTCAGGTCAAAATTTTCAACGCCACCCTGAATCAGCCACCTCCCTGTCCATTCACGCTGCGGACAGTTCGCGGCCCAGTCGCTTGAGAGCATTTGCCTGCAATCCAATCCGCGCTATGGTTCTCCCGAGCGTTAAGCAAGTCCGAAAGCTGGAGCCCTTCGCCCAGCATCTCCGATCATGAGTGACCCTGCGATTTCCTCAGCTTCGACGACTGATCCAAAAAAATCCAAAACCCGTGGGTGCGGCTTTTCTTTGATCTGGCTGGCGCTGATTGGTGCAGCGATCCCGATTTTGGGGCTCCTCTTGATCGACGCGACCAATTCGGGAGGCAAAATAAAGCGGGTGCTCCGTGAGTTTGTTGGAACCGAGCCATCCGCACCCGAGGTTAGGACTGAAACGCGAGTGGTCGAAGTGCCTGTCGAAGTTGAAGTCGAGGTGCCAGTTGAAAAAATCGTCGAGGTTGAAAGGATTGTTGAGGTCAAGCCACCGATGCCGTCGAGCTATGTAGCCTGGCGAAAGATCGACACCGCCGAGCTCTGGAGTGAAATCCCTGTCTCTACCCGCGTCGAGACTAACCAGGGAGACACCGCTGTGGTAGAGCGCGAGACCGATGAGGCCTACGAAATCGAGATGACGGTCAAAGTCACCGTCCCGAAACCAAACGAGACCACTGAGGAACTGGCGGCGATCAACCCACTACTCCCCGAGATCCTCCCCGACTTCGGAAAACTCGTCGAAGCCGCCGAGGTCTCACCGTTTTTCCACTACCTCTATGAGCTCAAGACCCGGCGGATCCAGGAAAACGTCACCCGGATCGATCGCCTTCTCTCAAGGCACAATTTCTACGATTGTGAGACCGTCCTCCAGACTACTCACCCCGAAACCGGACAAAAACTGCTGCTTGTGCAGGGCGAAATGGATGTGGTGTCCGATGGTTCCGACGGCGACCGCTGGCCGGTAATCGACGACTACATCACGATGTCGGACTACTATCAGCCATTCACCAGCTATGGTTGGGCCAAGCGGACATCGAACCCCAACCCTCTTCTCGCAAGATGGAAGACGCAGCTCAAGGAATACGAGGATGAGTTCGCAATCGTCGGTTTGAGCATCGAGCGAAATCGCTACCTTCGCTCCCGCATCGAGACGCTCACCGCTGAGATTGAGGACATGGAGGCACGCAGCTATCTCATCGCCGAGGCAGATCCTTTCATCGTGCTCCCGCTTTCATTTATTGGACGGCGAGATGAAAACAGTCATGGCCCGGCGATAGGCGACTATGCCGTCGTGATCTACAAAGACAAAGTCTACCCGGCAATCGCAGGGGATGCCGGTCCGAGCTGGAAATTTGGTGAGGCCTCGCTCCGCATCGCCAAGCAACTCAATGAAAATGCTTCGCCCTACAATCGGCCGGTCAGCGATCTCGACATCACCTATCTGATTTTCCCGAGTTCGGGGGAAGAGCGCAAAGGTCCCCCCGATCTTGAGCTTTGGTATCAACGATGCAGCGAACTGCTTGAGGGTCTCGGGGGACTCGGAGACGGCTATCAACTGCACCAGTGGGAAGATCTCATCGCGAAAAAACAAGCCGAGCGAGCCGCTGACGAAGCAGCCGCAGCAGAGCTTCTCGACCGATCGGAAGAGGATGAGGAAGATTCAGTCGAGACCGATGCGGCTGAGAGTGATGTGAGCCCTGAGTCGGCAGAGGAAGGCACTCCCGAGTGATTGCTTCCCTCCCCTCCCTCACGCCGGCAGCACGAACCACCTTCCGGGCAGAGCTCGTCCGGGCTGTGGCGACGGGCGCGATTGAGACCGCGCTGACCACTTTCGCGATTCTCATCGCGGTGCGTGTCTTCGACTCCAGTGCAATCGTCAAATCGCTGCTCCTCGGATGCCCAGCCATCGGGCTACTCGGTAGCCTCTGGATCGTCCGCCTGGTGGGCCGCAGAGGCTGGCTGACCAGCCGCGCCGCAGCTGTGCTGTATCTCATCAGCGCTGCAGGATTCGGGAT
>JBCCBR010000262.1:0-5500 GCA_039033935.1 Verrucomicrobiota bacterium | reverse complement strand
TTTTCAGCCTCGGTATTCCTCACCGCGTTTGTGCTCTGGGCTGTGGCAGTGGCTCAAGAAGGGGGAGTCACGCTCGACGCGGAGGGCCCTGCACAGCTACTCGAGAGAGGCAGAGCCGCCTTCGCGGAAAACGATTTTGCCACGGCAGAAGAGGCTCTCGAAAAATTCATCGTCGACTACGGAGAGGCGGAGGAGGCAAAAGAGGCGGCCCGCATTCATCGCCCGCTCGTTGCGATCGCGAAAGTGGGTCAGTCGAAGTTCGCCGAGGCAATCGAGTGGATCGACACCTCGCTTGAGGATCCCGAAATCGATCGTCAGATCCGTGACGAGCTTCGCTTCTGGCGACCAATTTGTCTGATGACCGAGGGTGAGCTGGTCGAGGCTCAGCGTGGCTTTGGTCAATACTGGGCCGATGAATCTCACAATGCGTTCAAGCGACATGAAGCTCTCCTGCTCTTCGCGACGCTTTATCTGCAGCAGGATTTTCCGAAAGAAGCGGCCGATTTCCTGCAGGATCAGCGGCCCAAAATCGCTGATGACGCGCCCGAGGCATCAAGTCGAGCCGCGATCCTGGAGCTCTATGCCCGGATCGAGGCAGACCAGCCAGACGAGGCGCTTGCGCTGATTCGTCAGGAATACCCGAGGCTGAACGAGATGACCCAGGTCATCAGCTTCCAGACACTGTCGCTCCAGCTTGGTTCGCGGTTTATTGAGGAAAAGCGCCTCTACGACGCCATCTCAGTTCTTCAGCGGATCTGGCCTGCCGAAAAGCTGCTGGAGTATCAGTCGGGCAAGGTCAAAGAAATCGAGGATCGCATTGCCGTTCTGGAGCAGCAGTCCAACACCCAGTCGACCATCTTCCAACTCCGCTCCATTTTGCGCAGGGTCTCTCGCGAAGTGGAGAATTTCCAACAGATCGAAAACTTTGACTCGGCCCTTCGCCTCCGGCTCGCCACCGCCTACCAGGGGCTCGAGCGCTTCCGCGAGGCGGCGCTGATCATGGAAAACATGACCCGGACGATGCCGCCTGATCCGGTCGTCGAAAATGCGACGCTCGCCCAGATCCAATGCTGGATGGAAATCAGGCGTTGGGCCAAAGCGATCGAAACCGCCGACCGCTACACCGAGCTGTTTGCGGATAGCGGACAGTTTCTGCCAATGGTCTTGTTCCTCCGCGCCGAGGCGATGCGAGAGGCGCAGGACTATGGGGCGGCACAGCTCGCCTACGGAGATCTGGTCGACCGCTTTCCCGACGATCCCTTTGCTCCCAAAGCGACCTTCATGCAGGGCTTTCTCTATCTGCAGCAGGACGACAACGACGGGGCCATGTTTCAATTCGATCAGCTGAAGCGCAATTATCCCGATTCTGACATGGTCGAGGATGCCGATTACTGGACTGGCATGGCGCATTCCTTCAGCGGCGAATATGAGGCCGCTCGCGAGCACATGGTTGGCTACCTGGAGCGGTGGGACTCGCCCAAATACAAAAAGGAGGCGACCTTCCGGATCGCGGTCTGCACCTTTTCAGTCGCCGACTACCCGCGATCAGTTGAGCTGCTGCGCGCTTTTATAGAGAGCTACCCGGGGGATCCTCTTTGTGATGAGGCCCATCTCTTGCTCGGCGATGCCTACTTTGCCGATGGATTCGTCGACGAAGGTCTTGCCTCCTACGACAAGGTGCGCCCGAGCTCCGGGCGATTTTTTGAGGAAGCCTGGTTTAAAAAGGGAAATGCTCTGAAGCAGCTCGAAGAATTCGAGCAGATGCGGGAGCACTTCGTGATCTTTTCAGAAGACTATCCCGGCAGCAACCGCATGCCCGAGGCCCTCTACTGGGTCGGGTGGACCTACCTCAACGAAGGCGATTCTGAGTCGGCTCGCCAGATCTACTGGGACACCATCGAGACCCACGGAAACGACCCGGACATGACGACCATGGTCGACATTTTTTCAGCTCTGCCGAAAGTCTATGCCGAGGATGGTGAAGAAGGGCGCGACGAGTTGTTGTCCCGACTCCAGACCCTCAAGACCCGGGCCGGTGTCGCTGGCGACCGGACCCTCGCGCTGCGGTCGGGCTGGGCCAAAGCCCAGATCATTCGCCGTGAAGGCGAGCTGGCCACTCGCACCGAGCTGCTCGAAATCGCCAAATTTGTCGACCCGAAGCGCAACACTCCGCGGATCACTGTCGATGTCGCCGAGGCGCTCCTGGTGCAGGGAAACGTGCTGACCGCCAAAGAGCTCTTTACCGAAATCCGGCGGTGGAACCCCAGAGCAGTTGAGAAAGGTCGAGTCTATCGAGGGCTTGGTGACATCGCTTTAGCGGAGAATGATCCCGAAAGGGCAATCGATTACTATGATAAAAGTGAGCGCCACGCTGTCTCAAGCGTCTCGATCGGAGCGGTCCGGCTGAAAAAGGCCGAGATCCTCGCTGAGACCGGACGCCGTGCCGAGGCCCGCGAGACGATGGAGGCCCTGCTCGAAGAGGGCAACGTCGGAGCCGAGACCAAGGCAGCGACCCTCCTCAAAATGGGCGAATGGCTCGCCGCTGATGGCGAACTCAAAAAGGCGACCGCCTACTTTGAGCGGGTCTATGTGGTCTACGGCAAATTCGGAGAATTAAATGCCTCGGCCTACTGGCAAAGGGGACAGGCCCTTGAAGAGCTCGATCTCGGTCGTGCCGCAGTCGAGACCTACGAGGAGTTCGTCTCCCGCGACGAGCTATCCCGATTCGATCACTTCGATGATGCCAAAGACCGCATCCCCGGACTCCGCCGGATTCATCCGATCGAGGAAACCCCTCTCTCCGAACCCACAACAGGAGAGGAGACCTCGTCATGATTCATCGCCACGATAAAGGTCGAAACCATCGCCCCCAATGGCCCGCCCAGGTCATGGGACAACGCCTACAATGGTTTGGCAAAGGTAGGGACCATCGTCCCCGATGGTCCGCCGATCTCGGGTCCACCGCCCGAAGCCCACAGCCCCTTACCTCCATTTCCCAATCAACCCTGCGATTTCTCCTGCTGGCACTCCTGACACTCGCGCCCAGCCTCCTCTCAGCGCAGAACTACGACGTCGTCCATTTTCCGGATGGCGAACCGGTCGTTTGCCGGATCGAAGGTGCCACCGACAACATTGTCGCTGTCAGCTTTCCAGGCCGAGAGGCGCCCGGTGGAGGCCCCCTCAAACGCACTTTCCCGGCCGACCAAGTCAGCCACATCGAATGGGGCTTTGCCGAAGGCGAGCAGATCGTTTTCGAAAATCTCGAAAGGGCCAACGCGGAGTCACTTGAATTCTGGTGGAATCATCACTTTTCCCATCTCCATCGGCCTCGATCCCGCACCGCTGCCTATGGGATCGCTTTCGGCGATCGCCTCATCCGCAACGACTCGGAAGCGATTCGGAAACGCGGGCTCGGAATTTTTAATCGAGTCATTGAGAAAGCCTGGTCGGAAAAAGACATCGCCGACGCGAAAAAAGGCAGACTCCGAGCCCTCATGTCTCTCGGTCAACTCGAGCAAGCCCGCACTGAGGCCCGCAGTCTCGCCGCCGAAACAGAAGATCCGACTCTCTTGATCGAGGTCCGCTACCTTCTCGCCCAGGCTGATTTTGAGCAGCTCAAAGCGCTTCAGGAAGAGCACCCTCGATGGATCGAGGACGATGAAATTCGGCCCCAGCGAGAGAGCCTTTATCACAACGTGATCGACCAACTGCTCTGGCCCTCGCTCTTTTATGCCAGCGAAACAGACGGCGCCACCCGCGGGTTGCTCGCCGCCGCTCAAGTCTATCTCTTCGCCGAAGACTCCGAGAAAGCCCGCGCCGTGCTAACCGACTTGACGCGCCTTTACCCGGAGACACGAGCTGCCGAGACGGCTCAGACCCGTCTTGCTTCCCTGGACCAATCTTCGCAAGAATCTTCCACCACCGAGCTTCCGACTGACACTGAATCACCATGATCCGCTTCTTTTCCTCTATCCCGATTCGCCTTTTCGCTCTTGGAGCGATTGCTGTGGCCTTAGCCACTCCGGCACTCTTTGCCCAGGAAGGTGCCGAGGGAGAAACCGCAGCAGCACCGGTCGAGGCTGCCGAGACCGTCTCCGCTCTCGACCTCTACAATCAGGGAGGTGCCTTCATGCACATCCTGCTGGCCTGCTCGATCGGGACCATCGCGGTGGCGGTTTATTGTTTTATCCAGATCAGCGCCAAAAAAATGGCACCGCCGCCACTGGTCGATCAGGTGAACGGAGCCATGGCACAGCGCGATGTCGGGGCGGCCTACAGCGCGACCCAGAGCAACACCAGCAGCTATGCGAAAGTGATCGCCGGAGCGCTGCTGAAGGTCAATTTTGATCGAGATCTCAACAACAAGGCGAGCATGATGGATGCCGCCGCTGAAGTGCTCGACGAGGAAGAGCACCGGCAGATGGTCTGGGTCAACTACCTCAATATCTTCGCGACCCTCGCCCCGATGATCGGCCTGCTCGGGACCGTCTGGGGGATGATCCAAGCCTTCGACAAACTCGCCACCACCAGCGGGGACCCCAAGGAACTGGCTGGCGGTATCAAGATTGCCATGGTCACGACCGCGGGCGGGCTCATCGTCGGTATTCCATCGATGTTCTTTTACTTTTTCTTCCGCGACCGTCTCCAGGGGGTGATGTCCACCATTCAAAAGCACGCCAGCTTTGCGATCGACATCCTGTCGGGAGAGATTCGGCTCCAGGGAGCTGCGCAAGAGGCCGCTGAGGCGGCTGAGGAATAAAGTAGAAAGTAGAAAGTAGAAAGTAGAAAGTAGAAAGTAGAAAGTAGAAAGTAGAAAGTAGACAGAATTTAGAAGTCAGAATTTAGAAGTCAGAATTTGGAATTTCGAATGGCTCTGTTGGAGCGCGAGTTTTCTTACCCGCGTGGTTCGTTGAAGCTTTTTGGTCTTGATGCACTTAGCTAGTCGCTAAGGCGACTGAAGTCGCCGGTCCGGAGAGGCGACTTGAGTCGCCCACTGCGAAGCCTGAGCTCCGAGGCCCTTCAAAAACCTGCCTCCCCGCATCCTAAGCTCTGGATCCAAACCAAAAAATCATGCATCGCCGTCGGAAAAAGGCAGTTGAAGAAGTGAGCTTTCAGATCACCTCGATGATCGATCTCACGTTCCTCCTGCTGATCTTTTTCATGGTCACGCAGAAGATCACCGAGCAGCAACTCGCGGTCCCGATCAAGCTGCCGGTCGCAATCAGTGCGGTGAAGCCGGAACAAATTGAGCGCGACATCATCAACATCGATGGAGCGGGCCAGTATTACATCGGCGATCGTCCTGCCAGCACTGAAGAGGTCCTCGCCCACCTCAAGATCAAATTTGAAGACTTTCCGCCGCTGCAGATCTACCTGCGAGCTGACCAAAATACACCGACCAAAAAGATTCGAGAATTTGTCGAAATGGCGACCGAAGTTGGCGCGATTGACCTGATCTTCGGAACCTACAATAATTGAACATGAAGCGCCGACGCAGACG
>JBCCBR010000261.1:0-5514 GCA_039033935.1 Verrucomicrobiota bacterium | reverse complement strand
CTGGATGCAGTGCCCGACCTCGTGAGCCATTACGTAAACGAGCGGTCCATCGAAGGTGAGATCGCGCGGGGCGACGTAGTAGATCTTGCTGCCCCCGCCCCACCAGAAACCATCTCCCTTGTAGTGCAGTGAAACGACCTCGAGATACTCGACCATCTCCGGGGGGAGGCAGGCGAGCCCCTGCGCGATCGCTTCCAGCCCGGTGCTGTCATTTTCGCGCAGGCTGTAGACGGTGACGCTCCCGACACCATCGACCCGGACTTCGTTTTCCCAAGCTTCCTCTGGCTCCTCTATCTGGAACGTGGTGTAGCGGGCGACGCGACGCCAGCGATCCTTCGTCTCGACTGGCTGGAAATTCGTCAGTTCAAAATCCCGATTCAGATTCGGACTGCTCTTCTCAACCGCGGTCAAAAAGGCCTCGCTTTGGTCGCGGGCCGAGAGGGACGCAAAAGAGCTGCCCTGGAGTAACTCAGCCACGGCAGCCCGAGAGGTGCGGCCGTGTTCTAGTCGGGAGGAGGCGAGCACCGCCATGAGCGCTTCTTTTTCGCGGGCGCGGAGTTTTTCGAAAAAGGCAAGATCGTAAACCTGCCGGAGCAGGGAAAAGTCTTCCGCACCGAACACGATGATTCGCTTCTTCGACTGAGGGATCAACAAAGCGCTGCACGCCAGTTTCGACAATGATCGGAAAGCTGACCCGTGGTGGTGTTTCCGAGGAGCGGCCCCGATCTCTGACCCAGGTGCCCTGACTCGAGACCGGTGGATTAAAAAGACCTCCGGCGGAGGCCACATAATACCAGGGTGAGGTCGCTTGCGCACTCGGATTGATTGGGAAGAACTTGGCAGGCTCGGCTGAGGCTAACTGAGCCAGAAACTCGAGATCGTCTGCGTAGAGTCGGTCTTTCGAGACAGTCACCTCGATACCATTGGCAGAGAGTCGCAGCACCACCGAATCCTTGGTCTGACTGACGAAATCGGCGGATATCTTTCGGCCACTTTCTTTCTCAGTCCAGGTCCGAGTCTCACCATATATTGGGATCGCGAGAGATAGGGATAGGATCGCGAGAATGACCGACTGCTTCATAGCTATAGTGAAGCACAGAGTGGTGGGTTTTGGCAATACGCAGCAGGGCGCGTAATCGATGGGTGCCCTATATCCGTTGATTTCAATCAGAGGCTCTTTCGAAAGGCGGCTACGTTCTCGCGTAGGTGCACTGGATTGATCGTTCCAACAATCGGGACAGGCTGGCAGGGGTGGGCTCTGACAAAACGGAAAGCGGACTCGATCGGATCGGCGTCCTCGGAGCGAGTCGGGGTCCAACCGCTCCCGAGCACTTTTTTGAGGTAGACCTGGGTCCCCGTCTTCGCTGCCTCATCGAGCACCGCCTCTTCCTCAAGGTAATCGGGATGGTAGGTGATCATCACGGCATCGAGTCCGAGTTCGATCGCTCGCAGTCCTCCTGCCACCGTTTTTGTGGAAATGCCGATTTGGCGACAGTGCCCTTTATCCCGGGCCGCGAAGAGCGCATCGACCGCGCCACTTTGATCGAGGATGGCGAGATCGTTACCGTCGGAATGGAGCAGCACGGTATCAACTCGGTCGGTGTGGAGTCGGCGCAAAGACCGCTCGATGCTTCCCGAAATCGCGTCACCAGAAAAATCGAAGTGGGATTCCCCATTGGCAAAGTCTTCGCCAGCCTTGGTCAGGATCGAAAACTGTTCCCGCCTCTGGCCGAGAAGTTTCCCGAGACGTTCTTCACTGGTCCCATAGGCAGGGGCCGTGTCGAGAAGGGTGATCCCGAGAGCAAGGGCGAGGTCGAGCAAAGCCTCGACGGAACGATCGTCTGGTAGATCGAAGGCCTTGGGATATTTGACGCCTTGGTTGCGACCAATCTTGACCGTGCCGAGGCCGAGAGGGATTGATGCAGGGGCTGACATAAGGGGCTCGGGCGGATCTCGACCGCAAATTGCAAGCGGCTGAACTTTTTGCAAGTTCAGCTACAGGGTGACTTGTAGAAGAAGCGCAATCTTCAGATCGGTCGACCTGCTTTGGAAGGGCGCGGGAATAGGTGAAGCTATCCGCAGATTTCGCAGATGGACGCAGATTGCCCGTAGCGGAACATGCTAAATGTTCCGACGATCGGTTTCCCGGTTTGATTTTTTTGGCAATCTGAAAACCAGCGCCTCCACCTCGTTACTGCGCGGCGTGCCAAGATGGCGAGGCAGGCCCGTCCTCATGGCAGATCCCAGGGTGGGCGCCCGAGCGTGGGGCGGGGAAGCGGGAGTTCGCTCTCCTCTGGCCCGAGTTTGGCTTCGGTTTCGCCCAGCACTTGCCGAGCGAGGTCAGGGGCGAGAGCCAGTTTCGTCGGCCATCCGATCAGGCAGTTTCCCACTCTGGTGCAATAGGCACCGGGAGGTCGGTCTCCGGTTCCAGTGAGAGGCTCGGCACGATCGCCGCGCCAGGTGAACCACTCCGCCTCGCTCAGATCAATCCACGGCAGCAGCTCGGCGAAAAGAGTCTTGCCTGCCGTGATTGATCTGCCTCGCTTCGAGCGACTCCAGCTTGCTCAGCGATATCTCCGCCAATGTACCAGATGCGACGGCCCGCCCGGTCGGTGTGAGTGGTCGAAACGAGGGGCGGTTTGGGTCCGGTGCCGACGCAGACTGAGTAAAAGTCCGGTAGATGCTGACTTCGGATAATCAGCTGATGAAGCGGTCGACGCTGCATTCGTGGCGACTCGATTCCGATTTGCTGAAGCAACGCTTCATTCCCTGACCCGGCGAGTAGAAGATAGCGGTCAGCTCGCAGCCTCACATTTGCCCCCTCGCTCGGGAGCCTGATCGAGTCGACCGAGCCGTTGATCGCGACGAGCTCGGCGCTCGTGCCCCACTCGACTTGCCAGGAGCAGGACTCGACGCCAGCGGCGAGGGCTTCAACCAATGAGACCGGATCCACCACCGGCTCCTCGATTCGGAAAAGGCTCCCCCGATACTCGCCCCGGGCAAAAACCTCAGGAAACTCCTCCCTTGGAATCGCGGCCGATCGTCCGCGGACCGACTTGCTTCCAAAAAAACCTGCGACGCGACTGACGAGCTTGGGGAGAGTCCAGAGTATTTGATGATCGCTCAAGACCGCTGTCGTCGAAAGATCGACTGGCCCTTTTCCGGCAAGCGCATCGCTCCACCGCTGCGGCATCGCGGCAAGCTCTTCAGAGGCATCCGTCAGCTTTCCTCCGAGCGCATACTTGAGGCCGCCGTGGATCACCCCCTGGGCGGCGAGCGTCTGGCCGTCTCCCAGTGGTCCGTTGCAGAGCAAAGCGATTTTCTGGCCGGCAGACTTCAGCTCATTGGCAGTCCAGAGGGCAGCGATGCCACCACCGATGATGATGGTGTCAAACTCATGGACTCGCTCGGAGCTCATTCGGAAGCTGGTAGCTCAAGCTGAAAAAAATCGGCGGCGTTCTGAAAACAGATCCGGCGCACCATTTCCCCAACTGACTCCATGTCTCTGGGGATTTCGCCTCGCTCAATGTCTTCGCCAATCACATTACAGAGAATCCGTCGAAAGTACTCATGACGAGTGAATGAAAGGAAGCTGCGCGAGTCGGTCAACATCCCGACAAAGTGCGAGAGCAGCGCCGTGTTCGAGAAAGTATTGATCTGCCACTCCATGCCTTCCTTGGTGTCGAGGAACCACCAGGCAGTCCCCAGCTGCAGTCGAGTCGGCGAACCGGTGCCGTCGGATGACCAGAAATTCCCGATCATCGTGGCGAGGGCGTAGTTGTCTTTCGGGTTGAGATTGTAAAGCATGATTTGGGGTAGGTGGCCGCGCGCCTCCAGGGTGCTGAGGTATTGTCCCACCGCCGCTGCGTGCGGGCCGTCGGCGAGTGAGTCGCAGCCTACGTCATGTCCGAGTGTCTCGAAGAGCTTTCGGTTGTTGTTTCGCTCCGCCCCGATGTGAAGTTGCTTGGTCCAGCCGCGAGAGGCATCCAGTTCTCCGAAAAAGAGCATCAGGTAGTTCCCAAATGCCTCAGCTTCTTCGAGCGAAGCATCGGCACCGGTTCTGACTTTGGCAAAGACCTGGGCCGCCTTGGTGTCACTGCAGGGCTCAGTGAAAACGTGGTGCAACCCATGATCGGAGAGGCGCCCGCCGAGCTCGTGAAATGCGTCGTGCCGTGCTCGAATCGCGTCGAGAAATCTGGGGAGTGTCCCGCAGTCCTGCCCGCTGATGTCGGACAAGGTATCTGTCCACGCATTCCAGCTCGCACTGTCGGTCACGCCGAGAGCGGCGTCGGGTCGAAACGTAGGGTAGACGCGGATGTCAATCGTCGGATCTGCCGCGATTTGTTCATGATGCGTCAGAGGCACCGTCGGATCGTCGGTGGTGCAGAGAGCCCGGACTTCGCTCTGCTCGAGCAGTCCGCGGCACGAGTGGCTCGGCTCGGCCAGCAGAGCGTTGCCCTTTTCCCAGACCTCATCTGCTGTCTTCGAAGAAAAGATCCCATCAAAATCGAAATAGCGAGACAACTCGAGATGGGTCCAGTGGTAGAGCGCGTTGCGGAGGCAGTGGGGGACCGTTTCGGCCCAGGCATCGAATTTGTCTCTCGGCGAAGCATCACCGGTGATGCGGCTCTCCGGGATACCATTGGCCCGCATCCCTCTCCATTTGTAGTGGTCCCCGGCAAGCCAGATATCAAAGAGAGTCTCGAAACGACGATCCGACGCGATTTCGTCGGGAGGCAGATGATTGTGAAAATCGAGAATCGGCTCGTCTTTGGCGAAGTGATGGTAGAGCTCCCGCGCGGCTTGCGATTGGAGCATGAAATCGTCGTGGATGAAGGGTTGAGCCATTTGAAAAGAGGAAGAGAGACAGGATTAGCGAGATGAACAAGGGTTTTTTCTGGTGCCGACAGATCCCTGCCAAGGGCTTACGCGTGAAAACTCGCGATAACCTCGGATCGGAAATTTGAGTCGTCCCGACCTTCGGTAAGAATGGTAGGGAACATCGCCGGCTTGATATGTGCCGTGCCGCGAGTTGGTGTCGGATGCTCGCAGTTGATGTCGGCCAGTAGCTCCGAAACCCGCGAAAAATTGCAGAAGATCGGCTGGCGTTCTGACCCCGTCAAAACGTGCAGGTGTCTGCGAAACCAACTGAAGCCTGGTCTGGTGGAAAAAGTGGCACGCAAAGGCGCAAAGAATCCAGCGACTCGCAGAGCTTTGCGCCTTAGCGACTTTGCGTGAGATTTCTGTGGTCGACCTGCTTGATTGATTCGGTAAAACAGCCAGGACCAATCGTCACGCAGACCTGAGCAATGACTCAGCGATCTTGCCTTATATCGTCCCCGATGGTCCGCCGCTCTGCTTCGGGGCGGGCTTTCCTAAAACTGATTAGTGATCCGGACATCGCGGACGACCGAGGACGGATCGTCCCTACCTTCGGCGAAAATGGTAGGGAACATCGTCCCCGATGGTCCGCTGCGCTGTTTCGGGGCGGGCATTCCTGAAACGGATCTGCGG
>JBCCBR010000260.1:0-5550 GCA_039033935.1 Verrucomicrobiota bacterium | reverse complement strand
TCTTCGGAGAGATCTGCCCATCCTTTAGGAACTGGGCGTAAAACTGCCGCGCTGTCTTGCGAGCTTTGTTTGCGTCCTGGTTTTCGCTGATGAGCACTGCGTAGTCCCTCTCCACCGACCAGCCCGATTCATCGTGCGATGCCCCCGTGAAGTGGTAGGCAATGCCACTCTGAGGCTCGATTTGATCCGCACGCAGCCTTGCTTTGCTCAAAAGGCAGTCGCACATCGGATCAGAAAAACCACCGACATGCCCGGAGGCTTTGAGGACTTCCTGATGGGTGAGGATAGACCCATCGAGGCCGACGATATCTTCCCGCTCCTGAACCGTCCTCCTCCACCAATAATCTTTCAGGTTTCGCTTCAGTTCCGCACCGAGTGGACCGTAGTCCCAACATCCATTGAGCCCTCCGTAGATTTCAGCGGATTGAAAGATGAAGCCGCGTCGTTTGCAGAGGCTGACGATTTTTTCCATCAGCTCTGTGTTTTTTTCGGAGGAAGTGTCACTCATGATCGTTGCGCCCGCCTCGAGCGGGCTCCCAAGATAGTCGCGAGGCGCGGTCCGCAAGGGGAAAGTGAGGAGAAGCGCTGCGTCCAATTACCCCTTTTCCCTTGACGCTGCGGCGTTTCAGCGCACCTTACCCGCCCTCCAGCTTCAACCACGGAAATAGAGTCATGTCACGAGTTTGCAAGATTACCGGCGCCAAAGTCACCTCGGGTCGCAAGATCCATCGCAGTGGTAAGGCTAAGAAGCAGGGGGGTATCGGCCGCCACGTCACCAAAACGGTAAAGCGCCAATTCAAGCCCAACCTGCGCAACAAGCGCATCTGGGTCCCCGAGCTCGGCAAGTATGTTCGCGTCAGGGTCAGCGCTCGCGGTCTCAAAACGATCGACAAAAACGGCGCCTACAAGACTCTTAAAGACGCCGGTCTGATCTAGGCCGATCCTCCGATGCGCTGGGATGCCAACGCCGCGTCAAAACTGCGGTGAGACTCTCGCCAATTTCGATCAGCGCGCCCCCTCTCTCGATTTCGAGGGTCTCGGCGAAGCTTACCGCTCTTGTCTAATTGGGGTGACCCCGAACGGAGCAGCGACCTTCTTTCTGGCCTCATCGGGAGTCTTATCTCTATCCTGGCGGCGCTGGATCGATCAGCTGTTCTCTCCAATTCTGAGGCCCCACTTCCAGTCGGCCTGGAATTTGGCCTCCGAAGGCAGATCGATCGAATTAGGGGAAATCGATAGGGCGCTTGATCGCGAGCTGCCCCGACCCGTAGCCGCTCGCGGACGAGACGCAGCAGAGCCTTTTTTCGAGGGTAAGACTGAGCGGAAGGCCGATCGAGGCTGGGAGCGGTTCGCCAATGAAAAAAGCGAGGGAGCCCTGCCCGGTCAGATTACCACCGTTTTTGCCGCACACGCCGCCTCTCATCAAGTCGCCTTACGATCTGCCCTGCTCGCTTACGCCTGGTTCGAATTTAGACAGGGCCAATCCCAAATTTCAGATCCGACCCACGAGATTTTTCAAACCGTCATACCGAAGTTGCGGACTGAGGATCGCAACTGCGCGTCAAAAAATGACGGATGCGACTCTCCTCTCCGCGTCGTATGATCAGTCAGACGATTGATGCCCGACACTGAAGAAATAGTCATCACTGAGGAAAAGCCGGTCACAGAGACCGACCAGCCTTGGAACGTGATCGTCTACGACGATCCGGTCAATTTGATGAGTTTTGTCAGCCTCGTCTTCCAGCGAGTCTTTGGCTACACCAAGGAAAAGTCAGAAACGTTGATGCTCGAAGTTCATCAACTCGGCGAGTCGGTTGTCTGGACGGGCGTGAAAGAGCAGGCAGAGCTTTACGTCCAGCAGCTGCAAACGTATCAGCTACGGGCGGTGATGAAGAAGACCTGAAAAACCGCTCCGGGGTTTCTCTTTCGGCAGGAAGTTACTTTTCGGGAAAAAACCGATAGTGCCCTACCACCGTCCACTGGTCTATCCCGCGGGTGACAATCGGGCCGGATCCGATGTTGTGGACGAAGGTGTCCTCACTGACCACGATTCCGATGTGCCAGAGCCCTTTGTCATTTAAATCCCAAGCGACGAGATCTCCAGGGCGAAAGGCTCCATCGACCTCAGCCCCCTTGCGTCTTAAGAAGGCCTGGAGGTTCGGAACACGCCGATGGTCAATATTTCGGTCCGGGCGACTCAGTCCCCAGTTTTTCGGGTAGGCGGAAAAGTGATCCCGCATATCCTCGTGAACCAATTTCTGGAGATCGATGCCGAGAGCGCGATAACTGCGGATGACCACATCGGTGCAGACCCCGGTATCGGCCGGGACATCGCCTCCCGGGTAGTCGAGTACGACGTAGGCAGGATCGTAGCGGACCGTCTGAATCGTGCGGAACCGGGCCGCCTCGACCAGCGCCTCTGCTGTTACCCTCGGGGCCGATTTTGGTTCTGTCTGGCCTTGAGCCTGCCGTCCCGCGACGACCTCAACGGCTACCCAAATCAAAAACAGAACAATCGATAAGTATTTCATGGCTCGCTGCCTCTACGATCTGACGAGCGAGCATCTTTCGGATTGCAGGAAAATTCGGGCTCAGGGAATCCTCTCCAGATTGAAAAGACTCCGCCATTTCTGCCCAAATCCATCAGAGTGTTTCAGTCGATCATGACTGGCCCACGCTCCAGAATTTGGGCCGCCCCACTTGCAGCTCCCGGTAGTTCGCCCACCGCAAACTTCGGATCGCGCACGCCCTCGATCGTCTGCCGGTCAGGAGTCGGTGATTCCGGTATGGTGTCGCCGGTCTCCTTGGTCCATTCATCAAGCAAACGCCGCTTTTGGGCAATCACCTCAGCGAAAGCACCCTGGCCCGCCAGATTCGCAAGCTGGTGGGGATCCTCGCTGATCTGGTAGAGTTCCTCGGCTGGCCGAGGCTTGCGAAAGATATCGCGCTGGTGAGGGGAGAGTTTTCCGGCGGCCTCCTGCTCCCAGAGTTCAGCACCGGCGGGGAAGGTCGGATCACTTTCCATGCTGAGAGCCTGGAGCTCAGGACGATTGTTGCGGATGTAGAGAAAATCTCCGCTCCTCACCATGCGAGCGTGGGCAGCGAAGACGTGCCAGTTTTGCTCCGCAAAAGCGACTTCCCGGGTCGCCGCAGTCGGGTTTTTAAGGACGGGCGCAAAGCTCACTCCCTGCATCATCGGGTCGGGCTCGAGACCAGCCAACTCGAGCAGGGTCGGTCCGATATCGATGGTGCTGACGATCGAAGCGCTCACTCCCGGGTCTATTTTACCGGGGCAGGCGAAGAGAAGCGGCGTTTTGATCCCACTGTCGTAGAGACGGGCTTTGGCCCGGGGAAATGGGCGACCGTTGTCAGCCATGTAGAGAATGTAGGTGTTCTCCTCAATGCCCTGCCGCCTCAATTCCTCAACCAGATCACCGAGAATCGTGTCTGTGCGACTGACCTCGTGGTAGTATTGGGCGAGATCCTCGCGAGTCTCCGGGCCGTCAAAAAGATACGGTGGGACCTCGATTTCTTCCGGCGAATAGACGGGTGAGCGATCATCCACTTGCCAGTCCCGATGCGCATCTGCGGAAGCGAACCACGCGAAAAACGGGCGATCGCGCGGGCGATCTTTCAGCAGCTTTACCCAGTCGTCAGCTTTACTGGCTCCTTTGCCTTTTGAAATAACGTCGAAAGCCCTCTCCACTTTCCCCATATGATTTTTCCCGGAGAGGACGGAATAGTATCCCGCCTCGCGAAGAGCTTCGGGGAAGCAGAATTGATCCTTCGGCAAGTCAGTGTGCAGCTCGGGCGCACCTGTGTTATGTGGGTATCGGCTTGTGATCAAACTGCATCTCGAAGGGCTGCATGAACTGATCGTGAGATAGGCCTGATCGAATCTCACTCCCCGCTCAGCGAGCGCGTCGAGATGAGGGGTTTTGACAAAGTCATTTCCATAACAGCCGAGATCGTCCCAGCTCACGTCATCAGTGATAAAGAGGATAAAGTTTGGTTGTTCATCCCCCGCTGCCGATGACAGCATGAAAATGAAGGCAGAAAAAAGTGAGAGGCGTAGCGTCATGAGACTGAGAGAGCGAAATAAAATCAGCGACCCATCGTGATCGCCTCGGATTGAAAATCAAGTTTCGAAAAACCACGATCCATCACCCAAGCGATGCGCACTGACGATTTCGACTTTGAACTGCCACCTGAGCTGATCGCCCAGCGTCCCCCGGCGGAGCGGGGAAACTCGCGCATGATGGTGATCGACCGGGAATCGCGCTCGATCTCCCATCATCACTTTTCTGAGCTTTCTTCGTTCATTACCGCAGATGACCTCCTCGTCCTCAATGACACTCGGGTGGTCGCGGCTCGCTTCTATTCCAATGATCGCAAGAAAGAACTGCTGCGGATCGACGCATCTGGTGAGAAGCGCTGGCGTTGCCTCGTCAAGCCGGGAAGGAAGTTCAAAGTCGGCGCCGAAATTAAGATCGGTAGCTCCACCGGGATCGTTCTCGACGTCCTCGAAGGGAGCGGGGAACGAATCATTGAATTCGACAACGCACCCTCAGACCAGGAATACGGGCACCTTGCGCTTCCCCCTTACATCGATCGGCCCGACGACTCAACTGACTCCGAGCGCTATCAGACGGTCTATGCGAATGAGTCGGGTGCGATCGCAGCACCGACCGCGGGCCTTCATTTCGACCAGCCGACACTCGATCGGTTTCGCCACGCCTTTGTCACGCTCCACGTCGGTATCGGGACTTTTCGCCCCGTCAGCAGTGAAGAAATCGCCGACCACCACATGCATAGCGAAAGCTACGAGCTGCCCGGGACAACAATCCATCAGATCGAGCAAGCGCAGCGAACCATCGCCGTCGGAACGACCGTTGTGAGGGTGCTCGAATCGGTCGCCGCTGCACACGATGGCCGTCTCGTCTCCGGACGAGGCACGACCGACATCTTCATTTATCCACCCTACCAGTTCGCGTCCGTGGATGGATTACTCACCAATTTTCACCTTCCTAAATCGACTCTGCTCATGCTCGTGAGCGCACTCACGGACCGGGATCTCATGCTCGAAGCCTACCGAGAGGCAGTCGCGGAGCGCTACCGATTCTTCAGCTACGGAGACTGTATGCTGATTATATGAACAATTTTATGTGGGAAAATCGGTTGTTTTCTCCCACGGGAAGCGTACAACTTGAGAGACACGAGACATCGGAAGGCCATTTCGGCTCTTCGATCGGGCAACGTGTCTCCACCGCTTCCGACATCGGCCATGTTCCACTTTCTTTCGCAGAAGCGCCTTCGTCGCACCGAGAATTCGTCTGCGATCGCGGTAGTGTCGAAAAGGCCACTTGGATGCGCGACCTATACTCTCCCTAGGGAGACTGCGCCGTCGAGTGCTGCGTTCGACGACGACCGCAGTATCACCGCGCTCACGTCGCTAATGCGGAGCCTGTATGTGGGCTCACGTCCAAGTGGCCCGCGATCGTTTCCAAATTGCTACAAGAGCTCCAGCTAGATTTCGCCACAGCTGCTGCT
>JBCCBR010000259.1:0-5556 GCA_039033935.1 Verrucomicrobiota bacterium | reverse complement strand
CTTTGTGCTGATCGTGATCGTCTACGGCTGGGCCGCGCTCCAGCCGGGGTAGCGCCAAGTCCTCTGGTCCGAAGTTTTTGCAACTTCGGCTACGGTGTTGCGAGGCTTCGGGCAGGCGCCGTCCGCACTACTCAGTCCACTCCTTCGATTCCGTCCGCCCTGCTCAAACTTTCGCTTGCAAGGAGCGGGCTCTCTCCTATTCCTTATCCATGGGTGAACTT
Source organism: Verrucomicrobiota bacterium (assembly GCA_039033935.1). Taxonomy (GTDB): domain Bacteria; phylum Verrucomicrobiota; class Verrucomicrobiia; order Verrucomicrobiales; family DEV007; genus Arctic95D-9. The sequence continues at coordinate 5,335 of JBCCBR010000259.1, read as the reverse complement.
TCACTTGGCTTAAGTTTCGACGACGTCTTGCTCGTCCCGCGGCGGAGTTCTGTGCTGCCGGCAGCGGTGGACCTTTCGACTCGTCTCACCAGCGACATTTTGCTGAATATCCCGGTCATTTCATCGGCGATGGACACGGTCACGGAGGAGTCGCTTGCGATCGCTCTGGCGCGCGAAGGTGGCATTGGCGTGATCCATCGAAATATGCCAGTCGCCGCTCAGGTGGAGATGGTGGCTCGGGTGAAGCGCTCCGAGAACACCGTGATCGCCGATCCTTTCACCATCTCTCCAGACATCTCACTGGCGAGCCTTCAGGAGGTGATGGATGGCAAAGGCGTCAACGGTTTTCCGGTGGTCGACGATGGAGGCCTGCTCGTCGGCATGGTGACGAGTCGCGATATCTGGTTTGTCGAAGATGAAGCGGCACCAGTCTCGTCGGTCATGACTCCGCGAGATCGGTTGGTGACGGCACCCATTGAAACCGATCTCGATGAGGCGCGTCGAATTCTCTTTCAGAACCGAATCGAAAAGCTCCCTCTCGTCGATGCAGACGGTCGACTTGCTGGCTTGATCACCGCGCAAGACATCGAAAAGCGCCAGATGTTTACCAACGCCGCAAAAGATGATCAGGGACGTCTCCGAGTTGGAGCCGCGATCGGGGTGGGCGATGATTGCTGGGACCGGGCCGAGGGAGTCATCTCAGCAGGGGCCGATGCTGTCTTTATCGATGCAGCGACCGGTCACACCGATCGGGTAATCGGTGTGATTGAGAAGATCCGAAGCGAAGGCGACACACCCGTGGTGGCCGGCAACGTCGTCACCGCGGAGGGAGCTCAGGACCTGATTGATGCGGGAGCCGCCGCAATCAAAGTCGGAGTCGGTCCTGGCTCGATCTGCACCACCCGAGTGATCGCTGGCGTCGGCACGCCTCAGTTCAGTGCGATTCAAAATGCTGCCTCGGTCGCTCGCGAGCGTGGCGTGCCAGTGATCGCAGACGGGGGAATTCGCTACAGCGGCGACGTCGTCAAAGCAATGGCAGCCGGGGCCGATGCGGTGATGCTGGGATCGCTTCTCGCTGGCTGCAAGGAGAGCCCCGGTGAGATGGTGAATTACCAGGGCCGAGCCTGGAAAGAGTATCGCGGGATGGGTTCGCTCAAGGCGATGCGAAAAGGCTCCGGTGACCGCTACGGGCAAAATTCTTCCGGCAAACTCGTGGCGGAGGGGGTCGAGGCACGGGTCCCCTATCGCGGTCCGCTCGCCGACACTGTCTTCCAACTGATGGGTGGCTTACGGAGTGGCATGGGCTATGTCGGGGCCGGGAATCTTGCCGAGCTGAGAGACCGCGCCAGCTTTGTCAGAATCACGCCGGGAGGTCTCAAGGAAAGCCACGCCCACGATATCACGATCACGGAAGAGCCGGTCAATTATCAGTCGAGCCACTGATTTCGCGCCCCGCAGCGAAAGCCTGGTATTCCCAAATCCACGAACGACTTGGCCCAGGCACTGCGGCATTTCTTTTCCGCTTTCAACTTCCAATACTACCCACTTTTCCCAGCGTCTCATGCCCCACCCCATTGCCGTCATTGATTTTGGATCGCAATACACGCAGCTGATTGTTCGTCGTATTCGTGAGCTGGGCTACTTCTCGAAGTTGTATCAACCCGAGGAGCTTCACGAAACTGGCTCCCCCGCTGCGGTGATCCTCTCGGGCGGCCCGCGCTCGACCCGCGAGGAAGGAGCTCCAGACATTGATTTCGACTACCTCATCGGTATGGGAGTGCCGGTCCTTGGCGTGTGCTACGGGATGCAGCTGCTCAATCTGAAATTTGGCGGACAGGTCGCCCCCGGGAATACTCGGGAATACGGTCCGGCGGCCCTACTGCCGGAAGCCGGGGTCGACGGCATTTTCGACGGGCTCAGTCTCTCCAGCCAGATCTGGATGAGTCACTCGGACACTGTCAGCGAGCTGCCCGACGGCTGCGAGGTGATGGGTCGGAACTCGGATGGTGTGCCAGTCGCTCTGAAATGGCGGGATGGCATTTATGGGATCCAGTTTCACCCCGAAGTGTCCCACAGCACCGAGGGCAGTCTCATCCTCAAAAATTTTCTGACCCAGGCGTCCGATCTTCCCCGTTTTGAAATCGACTCGTTCAAAGATGAGCTGGTCGAGCGCGTCCGCGCCGAAGTTGGAAACCGCAAAGTCGTTTGCGGCGTCTCCGGTGGAGTCGACTCCTCCGTGCTCGCGGCCTTGCTCCACGAGTCGGGTGTCGAGACGCGCTACATTTTCGTCGACAATGGATTACTGAGAAAAAACGAAGCGGCCGAGGTGCAGTCACTCTTCTCGGAGGTTGGAATCGGGATCGAAACCGTCGACGCCTCGGAGCGATTTCTTTCGGTGCTAGCCGGGATTGGCGATCCTGAGGAAAAGCGCCGGCGAATTGGCCGTCTCTTCGTCGAGGTCTTTTTCGACGCCGTCGGTGACGATGTTGAGATCCTCGCGCAGGGCACGCTCTACCCCGACGTGATCGAAAGCGCGACCTCAGGTTCGATCGCCTCAACTATCAAAACCCACCACAACCGGGTCGACCGGATCATGGAATTGAAGTCGGAGGGGCGAGTCATCGAGCCTCTCGACGAGTTGTTTAAAGATGAAGTGAGAGCCCTCGGCCGAGTGCTCGGACTGCCCGAGCGAGTCGTCGGTCGTCATCCATTCCCGGGGCCAGGACTGGCCGTGCGGTGTCCCGGCGAAGTCACACCGGAAAAGCTTGAGATCATTCGCGAGGCCGATGCGATTTACATCGAGCTGCTGAGAGAGTCGGGCTGGTATGACCGCGTCTGGCAGGCCTACGCCGCTCTCATCCCGACAAAAACAGTGGGAGTCAAAGGCGACGAACGCTGCTACGAATATGCGCTCAGCATCCGTGCGGTCACCAGCGAAGACGCCATGACTGCGGAGTGGGTCCACCTGCCCTACGAACTGCTTGGTGAAATCTCGGCACGGATTCTGAATGAAGTCGGCGGGGTCAACCGAGTGCTTTACGATATCTCGACCAAGCCCCCCGCAAGCATCGAATGGGAGTGAGGCCGAGGTCAGCTCTATGACTGAACGCGCGCCGGAGCGGAAACCGTTTTCGCTCTACGGGGCAGCTGGGGATTCTGTAGTGGTCACTTTCGGTGGATCGGGGTCCAGAAAGGTGATCGCCCAGCCGTCGACCCGGATTCGCAGACCGCTGAGCTCAGCTGCATACTTGGCGACACTGGCGAGCGGGATATTCCGCAGCGTCAGGGAGACGGGGGTATCCGGGTTCACATTCGGACCGAGCACAAAGTTGAGCGGATCAGCCCCTGGTTGAAGCTCGGCGCTGCGGTCAGAAAGAAGGCGAACGACGTCACCCAGTGGGGCCGCTTCGGCCTCGAAGCTTTCGAGGGTAATTTGGGCAGCCCTTTGCCCGATCAGCTCTTTGCCTCGCCGTAGATTTTCCGGCGGCGAGTAGGGTGTGTCAGGATCTCGGGCTCTCAGCACGATCGCAAACTCCTCTCGTGCATAAGTGAAATCTCCCAGCTCGGCGGCGTAAGCGAGAACAATCGCCAGTGGCACCTGTTGAAGCCGCAGCGTGATCGGCTGATCGCCGTCGACGGAAGGATCGATCAACAGATTCCAGCCTCTCCCTGAAGGATCATATTCCGCACTTTTGCCCCGCAGGTATTCGGCCACATCGCTCAAAGGTGCCTCGGCAAAATCGACCGAGACCCGCGGTTCGGCAGAGACAAGAGCAAACGTGCAGGTGCTGATGAGGAAAGTGACAACCAGCTTTTGCATGGCAATAAGGGTAGCAAAAATCAACGATTCAGAACAAGGCGCGAATCGCGAAATTGCACCCCCATCGGATCAGCACCACCCCGCAGGCCAGAGGCCTACGCTCCGGAGAATAGCCGTCTCGGCTGTTCGGTAATTATGCCGCGGCAGATCAACTCCTGCACAGCAGCAGCCGGAAGTCGCAGAGCCATAATGGGCACTCCGCTTTTTCCGAAACCTGATTGCGAAAGGCATCAGCTTGCCGGAAATAGTCGTGACGGATGAACCCAAACAAGCGGCAACTTATTCTAGTCGGCGGAGGTCACACCCATGCGCTCCTACTGCGGCGCTTGATCGAGGAACCTCTGCCCGGTGCTGATCTCACTCTCATTTCCGATGTCGAGGCCGCTCCCTACTCCGGTATGCTCCCAGGTCATGTCGCCGGGGCTTACACCTACGACGAAATGCACATCGACCTGGGCCCGCTCGCGGAGCGAGCTGGAGCGTGCTTCGTCCTCGATTCGGCTGTCGGATGGGATAGCGAATCGAGGGAGATCAAACTCAAATCGAGAGCATCATGGGTTGGCCAGGATGACTCGATCATTTCATTCAACACCGGCAGCGCGCCCGATCTCACCCTCGTGCCGGGTGCGACTGATCTGGCGATTCCTTCAAAACCGGTTCCACAGTTGCTCGACGGCTGGCATGCCTTACTCAAGGCATCGCAAATTCGGCCCGACCAAGCTGTCGCCATTGTCGGAGGCGGTGCTGGTGGAGTCGAGTTGGCACTCGCGATGCGCTCTCAGCTGCCCGCCGAGTCTCGTGTCACCCTCCTACCCGGCACCCGGGAGATTCTGTCGGCGCATCCAAAGGCAGTCCGCCGCAAGCTGGAAAGGTGTCTGCAAAAAGCTGGCGTCAATATTGCCAAAGGCGGCCGAGTCACCGCTCTCCGAAAAGACTCGGACAGCCGAATCAAAATCGAGCTCGAAGCGAACGACCGACTTGACGCCGATGCCGTGTTTTGGGTGACCTGGCCGGCAGCTCCAAAATGGCTTCGTGAATCAGACTTACCGCTGGACGATGCGGGCTTCATTCGTGTCCACCCGACTCTTGAAGTCATCGGCCAAGCCAACACCTTCGCTGTCGGGGATGTCGCTGCGATTGAGGGCCTACCCCTGCCTCGGGCAGGTGTTTTTGCGGTGCGCATGGCCCAACCACTCGAAGCAAATCTTCGGTCTCTCTGGGCTGGCGACACTCTGACCAACTATGAACCACAGGTTCGATTTCTGAGTCTCATCGGGACGGCTGACGGCAAAGCGATCGTCTCGCGTCATGGCTGGCCCGCCTTGCTCAATCGAACTGTATGGACCTGGAAAGATCGAATCGATCAGAAGTTCATGCGCCAGTTCGAGGCAGCGTAAAGGGGCGAACGTCGGCCCTACGGTATAAAATTCTGACACTCGCGCCACGCAACTCTCAAGATCTTCTGGATTCTTTCATCGCTGTAATCTTACGGTAACCATACAGAAAGGATTGTAT
>JBCCBR010000258.1:0-5573 GCA_039033935.1 Verrucomicrobiota bacterium | reverse complement strand
TTGGTTCTTGGTTCTTGGTTCGTAGCCGCGTTTGCAAAAACGTGGTCAGGTTCAGTGTCCCTTGTCCGTCCTTTCTTAGCTCCTAGCTCTTGGTCCGTAGCCGCGTTTGCAAAAACGTGGCCACGGTCAGCGTGCAATTGCCTCTCTCATTGCAGGTCCATTGAGCAAACCTCCGTTCTCCCGCCTTCGCTGAAGCTACGGACGGGCAGGCCGTTCTCCGTTCTCCGTTCTCCGTTCTCCGTTCTCCGTTCTCCGAAGACCGGTATTCTGGCCTCCCCAAAAGGCAACGGGAAGAATGCAGCACTACATGAGTCAGTAGCGAATGCCCCAGATCTCCTGGCGGTGGTCGCTCATCCTGCAGAAGCTACACATCTCAGTTCGCCTCCACCTCCCTGACCTGGCCTGTCGCTTGGGCAATCAAGTAGCTCAGCTCCAGCGTGTTGCGTTGAAAGGACCCTTTGGCCTGGAGATGGATCACCTCGAGAGCGAGGTCGATCATCCGCTCGGCCTCAAATCGACGGCACTTCAACTGCTCGACAAGTGCCGCCGCAACAATCACTCGGGTTTCTTTGGGGCAGCGGCCTTCTGCATGGAAACGCAAGAGCGCCCCTGCAATTTCACGGGCCAAATTTAAGAGTCGCCTCCCGTAGCGCAATGAGACGACTGCGGGTTCATCTGTGACAGGTGGATCGACTCGGACTTTGGAAGTCTCAGTGAAGGCTGAGGCCTGAGAGTTCGATGAGGTGAGAGTAGCGAGACAGCGGTTCTTTTTCATGAGACACGATCCAGCCAGGGGTGGGACATCAAGCGCCCCAGCGCGATCATTCGTCGCAAAATATTTTATAGAATTGAACCATCATGTTTTTATGATATTTTAGATATCCGAGAAAACTCCAGCTCCCGTGCTGTAATTTTTTGAAACAACAATGGCTGACCCGACAAATGAATCCGAACCCGCTCAGGGACGGACAGGTCAGGGTCAGCGAGTTTTTTTCCTGTGGTCTTCTTCGTGCTACTAGACGCGACACCACTGGCCCTTTTCTTCCTGACTCACGAGGCGCATTCCTCAGCGACTCAGAGAAAGGCGAACAACCTCATGACCGGAGGCTTCGCCAGCTCGGCCACCAGAGTTGGAGCCTCAGAGACAACAGAACGAGATAATCGAGCTGGAGTTCTACATGCCCTTGCGATGGCCGGTTTGGGCGATTCCGCAGCGCCCCCCTGGTATACACGGAGCGACCAACGAACAAGCGCCGCAACAAGAGAGGGTGAATTTGAGAAACTTGGATTCGACGATCGGACAGAAGTGGTTCCTCAGCATCCCCAAGACTTTGCCGAAACTGGCGCGATATCCTCGGCTGAAATGCCATCCCCTTCGGTTGATGGAGAGTCAGCTGAATCTGAAAATGAAAACCAGAGCGACGATCAAGAGTTCGCTCTGATGCCGAGAAGCTCGACAGCCCTCTCTCGCAGCGAGTTGATCACCGAGGTCACGGATTATCGAACGATACCACGATTGGAAGATCCAGCGAATCCAGCGGGGCCACTCAGGCAATCAGTGATCAGAGACGTTGAGGGAAGCATCGATTCTCGCGAAGCCCCCGAGAGACGCAAGCTGGTGGTCGCTTTCAACACGCGCGAGTTTCGACCAATCGCCAGCACGGGAGGAGACAACGCTCGAGTCGAGAACGATTCACCGACCTCGAATCGGACATTCAGCTCTCAGGAAATGAAGCCCTCACCCGGTCCATCGATTGAACCCAAGCTCCAAGCGACAGAGTCATCGAGCCCTCCGCCATCGATCAGCTATCGTCCGATACCGACGAACAGCCCGAGGGTGCCTACGCACGCCTCAGTCGCCGACCCAGATTCCACTCCCAGGGACAGTCACGAGCAATCGACGCCTACCACCAGACCACGGTCTGACATCCCCGGCCTATCAGCGACGCGGCCTATCTCTGCGGCCGTCGATGAACCCGCTTCCACTCTTCCTTTTGGCGTTCCCTCGCCCGAAACAGGCCCGGTCAATTACCAGCACGCCAGACCAGTCGAATCGGCAACTCGGCCTCTCGCCTCAACTGCTCGCGCCTCTACCGGTAGCGAGGCAATCGGGTCGGGCTCGATGTCTTTGCCGCCACCAGCTACGAGACCGCTTTCGCAAAGTCGTGCTTCAGGGGATAATCCTGTGCCACCACCGGTCGCAGATCGGCCCCAAACCGCTCCTCGCCCGATCGCGAGTCAGACTTTACCCCAGATTGCGGCTTCTTCGACAGCTTCACAAACCCGATCCTCCCCCGCCCTGCTCCCCACTGCCTTGCCCAGCTCCCCGCAAATTTCAGCTGGTTCAGGCCCCGTTGAACGTGAACCAATCTCTGATCGCCCAGTCCCCCGCTATCGGGAGGCAAACGTGATTCCCTGGGTCGTTCAGCTTGGCCAGACGGCCGAAACTCTCGGTCAATCGATAGGGCAGCCTGCCAGCCTCATTCTCGATATGAATCAATCAAGCGAGCTTCGCAGCGGCGACACAATCGTGCTCCCGGTGGATCAGATCCTTCGCTGGCGCTACTGAGCGGGAACAGCTGCGAGCAGCGAATCGTCAATCAGATAACGGCGCCTCGTCATAGAGGGCACTCGCCTCGCGGAGCTCAGTCGCGAGCCGTTCCCGCAATTCGTCAGGCGCGAGAGCTTCCGCCTGGCCTCCGAAGCCAAGTATCCACCTCGTGATATCCTCCAGCGCAGAAAGCTGCAATGACATCTCGATGGCTCCCGGCTCGGTCTCGCTCGGGGTAATCTCCTGAGTCGGGTGCCAGCGCCTCTCGGCGACAACGCGAGCCGCGAACCCACGAAAGCGAATTCTTACCAGGTGTTTGCCACTTCGTCCATCGTCTCCCGCCCAGACCCCGAAGCTCCCCGCGAGATGATCCTCGAGACGAAAATCACCTCGTCGCACAAAGCGCTTTCGGGTGAGGTGCACTGCTTTCATCCGCTGAACAGCAAAAGTCCTCCGTGCCTCGCGATCAAGATCGTAGCCGATGACATACCAGCCGCCCTCGACCTCCGCGAGATGGTAGGGCTGAATGTGCCTCCGCATCGGTGATTCATCCGAGAGTTTCTGGTAGTCAAAATGGAGCTCCCGGCTCTCCAGGACACCTTCAGCAATTCGATTAAACTGAAAGACGTCGTGCTCCGTCATCCCGGTGGACTTCACCGAAAAGGCTTGATCGAGATCACTCCAGGGAATCGTCACTTTATCTCTCAAGGTGGCCTGGAGTTTCTGAAAACCAGTTCGCAGCGTTGACTCGAGAGCCGATCCTCGGAGCGGGTCGAGTGCATTTCGAGCAAGAATCATCGCGACCAGATCTTCGGCTGTCGTTTCCAGAAACGGGAAATCAGTCACGGCCTGGGTGTAGTGATAGCCGTGACGGGTATCATCGTAGGCGAGCGGTAGTTCCAGCTCATCCCGCATGAAATTGATGTCGCGCTGGATCGTTTTGCGATTGAGCCCGAGTTCTTTTGCGATTTGGGTGCAATTCGGATACTGGCCCCGCCGAATCATATCGTGGATCCGCATGACCCGCTCGAGCGGTCGACGAGTCCCCTCCGCCCGCGTTTTTTCTCCTTCAGCAGACATCCGGTATCTTATTCGAGGACCTGGACTTCGTCGTCAGTTTCCTCGACCGCCGCTCCAGTGCGGGGGTTGTGCCTCATCAAAACAGTCATTCCAGCCACCGGGATACCGCTGACAACATCGGCCACAAGGAAAGCACCCTTTCGCGCCGGGGTCACTTCGAACACGGCTGACTCCGTCCCTTCCCGGCCGACCGCAGTCAGGCGAGTGCCAGGAGCAGCGGCAAAGCGGCTCCCCGACTGGATCAAGACAAAACCCGATTCCGAATTCACCGAGTAGACCGTCCCAACTGGCAGTTGCACCTCAGGAGGGAGCGCTTGCTGCCGCTCGGCCGATTCCTGATTCGCTTTCTCAATTTTTCTAGCGAGACGCTTCTGCGGACTGACACATCCAGCCGTCAGGGCCGTGACCGTAAAAGCAATGAGAAAAAGGTATTTCACCACTGAATTACAACACGGCTGCGTCGGATTTACAAACCTGCATCGTCTGAACTATCGCAATGACAAAGAGACTGTTGAAATAACGAACTCACCCAGATCCGCAGCTGATTCCTTGCCCTTTTAAATCTCCCAAACCACACGAGAGTGACGGGTGTCATCCGATTCTCCAGAACAGCCGACCAATCTTTTTGTCTACGGCACGCTTCTGGTCCCGCGTATCTGGACCGCGGTCACGCTGCTCCCGCATCACAATTTCATGGAGGCAGACCTCACGGGCTTCCGCATCCAGAGAGTCAGGGGTGGAGACTTTCCCGCAATCACCCCGAACTCAGGCTCAGATGAGCCGGGAGGCCTTATTTGTGGTCACCTCCATTTCGGATTGGGCCCCGAAACCCTTGCACGGCTCGACGCCTATGAAGATCGATTCTACGATCGCAGCGAAGTCATTCTCAGCACCGCAGACGGTCCAGAACGAGCCGACGTTTATGTGCTTCCAGAAAGTTATGCCGAGGAGATTCTCTCAAGCGATCCCTGGTCTCTCGGCTGGTTCATGAAACACGCCGAGCAGCGCTACTGGGACTCCCACTTCGGAGATGCTTAATGGCATTCGTGGCGAGCCATAAGTATCGCGCCTCGCCAGTCGAAAAATCAGCTGCGAATCCAGGCCGGTTCATTATTTCACCAGTCTCTTCGGGCGTTCAATCGATTGATCCCGCGAATCCAGACTCGCCTTTCGAGGGGGGCCAAGCTACGATCCGGGATGCGACTTTTTCTAACGGTCTTTCTTGCCAGTTCCACCCTGCTTCTCTCTGCGGCTGATAAGCCCAATCTGGTCTTCATCCTCGCGGATGACCTCGGCTACGGCGATCTCGGGTGTTTCGGTCAGGAGAAAATCAAGACTCCTCGGCTCGATCAAATGGCGGCGGAAGGACTCAAGCTCACCGATTTCTATGCTGGCTCAACGGTCTGCGCCCCTTCCCGGTCGGTGCTGATGACTGGCCAGGATACCGGGAATACCTGGGTTCGCGGGAATGCGGGAGCCGATAATCCAGGCCCACAAACACTTCGCGCCGAGGATGTCACCGTTGCCGAACTTCTTCAGGGTGCTGGCTACGCGACGGCTCTCTATGGGAAATGGGGCCTCGGCGAAATTGGTTCGGAAGGCCATCCCAACGCCCAGGGATTCGACCAGTTTTACGGTTATCTCAATCAGCGCCACGCGCACAACTTCTACCCTGAATTCCTGGTCGAAAACAGTGAGTTGGTGAAGCTGCGGAACATCACTGACCCGGCCTGGCTAGCGGTCAAAAAAGAGAGAGGCTTTCCCGACGATGGGGCAGGTTGGGCGACTCCAGAGGGGCGGATCGATTACGCACACGACCTCATTATTGACGGAGCTCTCGTTGCAAACAGGCCAGCGTCGGTGTCCACCAAGATGGCCTGAAGGCTTTCCAGATACTTCTCAAAGCGCCCTGCCCCTTGGGCCTGGGCAGCGGCTTTGTCGG
>JBCCBR010000257.1:0-5574 GCA_039033935.1 Verrucomicrobiota bacterium | reverse complement strand
GAGCTGATCGCGATGTGGAAGTCGATGCTGGAAAGCCCGGAATGGCAGGCACTCGCCCGGGTTCAGCTATTTGCCTTGATCGGCTGGCACTTTGTCGAAGCGGTGCTGATTCATCTATTCGGTGCCACTCCGGGAAAGGCACTTTTAAACATTGGGGTAAGGCATCGAGGTGATCTCCATCCGACTCCTCTCCGGTCGCTCGGGCGGAGCTTCATTGTCTACATGCTCGGTGTGGGATTTTACTTTTTCCCTTTCTCTCTCATCGCTGGGATTTTCAGCTTGTTCAGACTTCTTGCCACTGGGAAGTCTCTCTGGGATCAGCAACTGGGCACTCGCGTCGAAATGGGCACTCTCGGGCCGCTTCGGATTATACTGGCAATCATCGTATTTTTTGCCCTAGTAGGGCTGCAATCGATTCGCATTGTATGAGCCGCCAAGTTGCCATCGTTCTACACGCCCACATCCCATGGGTGAGACACCCCGAGGTGGCTCATTGCCTCGAGGAAGACTGGCTTCACTCCGGCATTCTGGAAACTTATCTGCCACTCCTCGATTCATTGGTTCGTCTTCGAAGTGGCAAAGTCCCGTTTCAGGTGACGCTCAACTTTTCACCGACCCTACTGGCGATGCTGGAGGATCGGATCCTTCGTCAGCGCACGGTTGCTTATTTTGATCGTCTGCTTCGTCTCACCCGCGACGAAATCAAACGCGGAGACATCAGCGGACATGGCGATCTCGCCGAACGATATGAGGAGCGTATTGAAAGATTTCGGACGCTTTACCTCGACAGCTGGGAGGGAGATTTAGTCGGAGTGCTCAAAGACCTGCGCCAGTCAGGTCATGTCGAATTGACAGCATCGGCAGCGACCCACGGTTTGCTCCCCCTGCTGATGCGCTCTCCCGAAGCGGCACGGGCGCAGATTCGAGCAGGGATTAGGCAGTTTGTGAAATCATTTGGCTCGATGCCAAGAGGATTCTGGTTGCCCGAGTGCGCCTACGCACCATCACTTGGCCGCATGCTGCGAGAGGAAGGCCTCGACTGGACTATTGTCGAAGAGCACGGGCTCTCGAATGCTCATCACTCCTCTTCCGCTTTTCCGTTTGTACCGGGACAGACTGCTGATGGCCTTGCCATATTTGGCCGCGATCAGGAAAGTAGCGGTGAAATCTGGAGTGCCGACGACGGCTATCCCGGCGATCCTCGCTACCGCGATTTTTTCCGCGATGTCGGGCTCGAAGCACCTGACGAGTATCTCGCCAACTTCCTTGGGGAGTCGGGCGAGCGTCAATTGACAGGGCTGAAATACTTCCGATCAGAGAGACAAGGTCCCGACAGCTTGCCCTACGACCCAGCTCTTGCGAGCGCTGCGGTGATGGAGCACACCAAGCACTTTATCAATCGGCGGGGAGCCCAGCTCGCCTCTCACGAAGGCGACGGCCTTGCCAATCCGATCTCGGTCTGCGCCTTCGACTCTGATCTATTTGGTCACTGGTGGTTCGAAGGGACCGAGTTTCTCGGGCGACTTTTTTACGAGGGTTCCAGAAGGAGCGATTTCCGCTTCATGACTCCAGGTGGCTACCTCGCTCGTCACCCGGTCGGGGAATATCCGCTCGTAGAGCCGGTATCCTCCTCCTGGGGAGAAGGAGGATATTTCGAGACCTGGACAACCCCAGAGAATAACTGGGTCCACGAAGAGATCCATCGCCGGTCCGATCAGCTGGTCAGGTTTGTGAACCTATTTGAGGAAAATCGTGATGAATTCGATGAGACGGTCATCGCCCACCGTGAGCAGTGTATCCGACTGATGACGCGAGAACTGCTGCTCGCTCAGTCGAGTGACTGGCCATTTCTCATGAAGAACCCAGCTTCACGCGAGTACGCGACTGAGAGGACTCACGATCATCTCGCGACATTTGACCAGATCTGGAGCCTCACCACCCGCTCTGACCCGAATGGAGAACTCGATAAGATTCTGAATCATCATCCATTCCTCACCGACGTGCCTTGGAATCTATTTGATCGGGTCAACTAATCTTGTCGAGGACCAGCGAAGCGAGATTGAGGACCAGAAAAAAGCCGCACATATCAGTGCAGGTCGTAAGGATCGGTCCCGAGGCGAGAGCAGGATCGATTTTGAAGCGCTTCAGCAAGAGGGGGACCGATCCCCCCAGCAACACGGATAGTATGGTATTGAGCGCGAGCGCTCCGCCAATGACGAGCCCGAGGAAAAGACTCCCTTTCCAGAGCCCGGCGATAGTACCGAGCAGCAGTCCGAGGATGCAGCCGTTGATGATGCCGAGGACGCCTTCTTTCCAGACGATGCGGAGAAATTCGTTGGGCCGAATCATCCCAAGAGTCAGCTCCCGGATGCTGACCGCGACAGCCTGATTGCCGGAGCACCCGCTCATGTCTGAGACGATCGGGAGAAACACGGCTAATGCGATGACGGCCTGGAGGGTGTCTTCGTACATCGCAATGACGCTCGCGGCGATGAGATTGAGCACGATATTGGGCGCGAGCCAGGCGAGCCGGCGGCGAGAGCGCGAGAGCATCGGCATATTGCGGAGCTCTTCTCCGCCGACGATACCGGAGGTGGCGAGGTAGTCGTCGGTCTGGTAATGGGCCTCGGCTTCCTCGACCGCAACCTGGGTGATGATTCCGACGAGGCGCCCTTGCTCATCGATCACCGGCAGACCAATAAAGGGGAAATCCTCGAACGTGTTGCGTATCTCTTCAAAGCTCGCCGCCAGCGGAATCGTGATCGGTGGCACCAGGATCTCGGTGATCGGGGTAGCTCGACCTTTGAGCACGAGATCGCGGAGCCGAAGCACGCCGCTGAGAACACCGTCGCCATCGAGCGCATAAATATACTGCACGTCACGTTTGCCGTAGTCCTGCGACTCGTCGCCGAGCTGAGTCAGCACCTCACCGACCGATGCATCGGCCGAGACCGCAACGAAGGCGTCGCTCATGAGAGCGCCAGCGGTATCTTTTTCGTAAGAGGTTAGCTCGCGGAGGTGCTCGGCGGCCTTGGGATCATCAATTTCAGAAAGCAGCGCCTGCGACTCGTCGTCCTCCATTTCGCGGAGCAGCTCGGCACCCTCGTGATCGCCCATTTGCTCGACGATGTCAGCAGCGGCCTCGGGACGGACGGACTCGACCAGATCAGCTGCCTGGGCCGGGGCAAGGTGCTCGAGGATCTCAGCAGCATCCTCGGGATCGAGCAACTCCAACACGCCGGCCCCTTCGTCATCAGTGAGACGGGAGAAAGCGAGACGCTGCTCTTCGCTGGTGAGATCTTCGAGCAACTCGGTCGCAGCGGCGGCGTCCTGCGACTCGAGGTGGGTCTCGAGCGCCTCCCAGGGGCGCTCGTCAGTGGAATCGGGTAATTCTGCGGTGGTCATTTCCAGCTTCGGAGAACGGTTAAGGAGAGAAGTGCGCGAGATCCGGGCCAGCCGGTCACCCCATTTTCCCGTCAGAAACTCAGTTCGTCGAAGGAATTGTCGTGGTGCTCCTGATTGAGCCCGATCTTTTCTTCGGCAGCTTCCGGATCGCGAGTGTTGGCGATGTGGAAAAGGCCATCTCCCTCGTCAACGACTGCTTGCTGATTCATGCCGATAATAACGCCTTCCTTGTCGCTGATAATGTCGGTAGACAGACTGCTGTAGGGGTCTTCCACCGTCCCGATTATGGCATTTTCGGCGACCGCCCTGCCCATCCGGACGGATGGGAGAAACAACCCACCTTTCGGCGAGCGGACCCAGCCCGACTGTTTGGAAACGACGGTGGGTGTCTTCTTGCTGACCCAATTCGTCCGCGTTGCGGGGAACATTTCGAGGTGGGTAAGGACCTTTAGCAGGCCGCGGTAGCCGATCCGGACTGAGGTCGGGTCGAGCACCTCGGCCTCTCCAGCCTCATAGAGCAGCACCGGCGCGCCTCGTTTTGCCATCTCAGCACGGAGGGTGTCCTCCCGGATCTTGCTCACGACGATCACGGGCGCATCGAAGGCCCGGGCCATCGCGAGGCTTTCCTCGCAGCCAGGGGAAATTCTCACCTGGGGGAGATTGGGCCGATTGACCGCCCCGGTGTGCAGATCGATGCCATGGGTGCAGAGCGACATGATGCTGGTGAGTTGTCGTGCGAGCCGCGCTCCAAGCGAGCCCTTGTCGCTGCCGGGAAAGAGACGATTGAGATCGCGTCGATCCGGCAGATAGCGTGCGCGATTGGAAAAAGCCGGCGGATTCGCCACCGGGATAACGATGAGATCCCCCCGGAGCCTCTTCAGCTTCGAGGAAGTGAGTACTTTGCGAGAAATCTGCACGCCGTTTATCTCGTCGCCATGGATCGCGCCGAAGATGAAAACCCGCGGCCCCGGCTTTTTCCCACGGATCACATGGATGTCGAGGCACACCTCAGTATGAGAGAGAAGATGCCCAAAAGGCAGTTGGACAATCCCTCGTTCGCCAGGGAGAAAACTCCGCGAGCCAATTATAAGAGGTTTGGCGAAATTCTCCTGATCAAGCATCGGAAAAAGTAGACCGCAATCGGCATGCACGGATAGATTTTTTCACTTCGCTTTCGAGGTATGGTGCCTAACGTGAAGCCTCAATCAACATGCCTGAGAATTACGTCTATTTCGATCTCGAAACCCAGCGCTCTGCCAACGATGTGGGCGGATGGAACAACAAAGCCGACATGAAGATGTCAATCGGCGTCACCTACAGCTCTGCCAAAGGAGGCTACACGATCTACGACGAAGAGATGGTCGATCAGCTGATCGAGGAATTGATCGCGGCCGATTGTGTCGTTGGCTACAATCACATTTACTTCGACTACGAAGTCTTGATGGGCTACACCATCCTCGATCTTAAGCAGCAGACCCATAATCTGGACCTGATGCTCGACCTCGAAAAAGTCGTCGAGCACCGCCCGAAGCTCGATGCCGTCGCTGCTGAGACACTGGGAGAAGGGAAAACGGCTGTCGGCACCGACGCGATCAAGTGGTGGCAGGAAGGTCGGATCATGGACATCGCTGAATACTGTTGCTTCGATGTCAAGGTGACGAAGCTCGTGCACGAATTCGGTGCTGTACACGGGCACGTAAAATATAAGAATCGGTTTAACCAGTTTCTCGAGATACCCGTCGAGTGGAAGTTGCCGTGAAACTCTATTTTCCGAACACTCTCAGCTACAAATTTACACTCCTGAACGATGTTTCCTAGGCTCTGCTCGGTTCCGCACCAAACCTAAAGGTATTCAGAAAACAACCTCCCCCAGCTAGCCATCCACCAGCCCCATCTCCTTCAGCTTGCGTTGCATTGTGCGTCGGGAGATACCGAGCAGCTTAGCTGCTTCAGTGCGATTACCACCAGTACGGTCGAGCGCTAGCTGGATGTAGCGTTGCTCAACACGGGCGAGATTGAGGTCAGTGCCGTCTCCTGTGGGGGACGGTCGTGCTGTCGTCTCTGGAGAGGGTTCGGTCTGGCGGAATCCTGAGAGAGAGCCGTCTCGGAGAAACGGAGGCAGATGACGAATCCCAATTCTACCAGTGTTAGTCATGACAACACCATGCT
>JBCCBR010000256.1:0-5593 GCA_039033935.1 Verrucomicrobiota bacterium | reverse complement strand
GTGCTGTATCTCATTAGCGCTGCAGGATTCGGGATCGCAGCCGCCTTCGGGAAAAGCGAGATTGGATTCCTGCTCGGATCGATGCTCGGGATCGGAGTGCTCGGGATGTCGATCCCCTTGCAAACCCACTATCTGCGCGCCAACTACGGCGACACGATTCGAGGGAGGCTCTTCTCTTTCAGCCTTCTCGTCCGCGCGCTCACCGCGATGGGAGTGAGCTATGGTTTCGGAAAATGGCTCGACCTCGATTTTGGCGTCTACCCGATGCTCCTGTGGATCTTTGCAGGCTGCTCACTGATCGGGGCATTGTCACTCTGGCGCATACCATCGACCACGATTGAGACGGCTCAGGGGCGAGACCTGCCGTCCCGGGGTGGCTCACAGGACGGAGAAAGCGACCACTCGGAAGTCTCCCCAACCTCTGATGGAGTCCTCGTCGCTTTACTAATCGGGGCGATGCTGCTCGGGATCGGCGTGCTTTCGGCCAGTGCCCTACGGGTCGATTACCTCGCCTCGGACGACTACGGTTGGATACTCGACGCCGCAACGGTCAGCTGGATTACTGGGGTCATCCCTTCACTGACGAGACTGGGATCGACCCTTTTCTGGGGATGGCTCTTTGATCGCGCCGACTTTTTTCGGATCAGGATCGGGGTCAATCTGCTCTTTCTCATCGCTCTGGCGCTCTATTTTCTGAGCGGCAATCTTGTCGCCGTTGCGATCGGCTCGGCGCTTTTCGGCCTCGCCCGTGGTGGAGGCGAGATCCTGTTCAACCTGTGGGTCACGAAGGTAGCCGCCCCCGAGCAGCTCGCTGACTACATGTCCAAGCACACCTTTCTTGCCGGGTTACGCATCCTTTTGGCGCCATTCATCGGCTTCGTCGTCGCGACTCAACTCTCGATCCCGTGGCTAGTTGGAGTCGCATCAGGTCTTGTCATCGCCTCGATCATTTGCGTGGCGAGAGCTGGGCGGGTCTTCCGGCGTGAGACCGGTGTCACGGGGAAGAATTCAGCCGGATTGCGGGGCCGCGCAGGATGATCGGGGTTAGAACTTGGAGACGTCCAATCGGGCTTGAGAGTCAGTCGCTTCCATCTTTTTCAATGGTCCAGCCATCCGAAGCGCGGACCGCTCCCTTCTCTTTGATTGCGAGGGCATAGACGTTGCCATGTCTCACGAGTTCGGCACGGATTGGTGAAACCGCACCGTTCTTCACAATTTCGAATCCCTCCGGGTTTTCGGTCTGAGCTGCACCGGCCGGTGGGCCCAGCGTCGAAGTCACCGCGGCCACATCAAATCCCGCATTCTCGCCCACAAGAAGACCGTTCGGGGCGATGACATGCACACCGCCACTGGAGGCTAATTTTCCTGAAATTTCGACCGGATCTTCAGAGTCAACCCGAATCAGGACTGTTGAATTTTCGTCGGGAGTCAGAAGTTTCAGCCCGTCTCCCTCAAGCCACTCTTCCCAATCTTCACCGGAGACATTGATGATCGCGTGGTCAGAGTTCACCTGAATCACATGAGGATCCGGTTTCGCGATCTGAAACAGCAGGTAGCCACCGACTGCGATACCAGCAAGGAGGAGAAGTGCGGCGAGACGCTTCATGTGAAAGATCGTGCCAGAAACTGTGGCGGAAGTCGATCACTCAGATTCAATTCCCAATCACTTCGATATGCTTTTTCCCGTTTGTCACAGTTGTCGCGTCGATTCTCGGGTCGAAGGTAGCAAAGACGAGGTCGGGCCTGACACTCAGTGCAATCAGCACATTGATGTCGAGCAAATACATCAAATCAGAGCCTCTCCGCGGATTTCTTCGATCGTCCGAGAATATTCCTCTTCGGAAAAGTCATGCGATCTGCGGATCACAGGGAACCCGAGTGGCCCGATCTCGAATTTCTCTTCCTGTTCCGGTGTTAGCGAAACAGGTTCAGGCGCTCTCGGCTCTTCGAGAATACTTTCGAGACCTTCAATGACCAAGTTCTTTAGGGTCGTTTTTCTCCGCGCGCTCACCACCTTAGCCCTCTGCAGGAGCGCATCGGGTAGCTCGATAGTTGTTTTCATAAAAGACTAGGGCTGTAAATATGGCTGTGCACAAGCTCTGAGCCCACCAAAGCCGACCTCGGGATTCAAAGCAGCGGCCAGCCCGAATCCATAGAGCACGAGATCGCCGGGGAAAAAACGGTGGCGCTATGACCAGTCGTTTGTATAAACTGCTCTATGCCGTCGTTGAACAAAGTAATGGTGATGGGAAACCTGACTCGGGACCCCGAGGTGCGCTACACACCAAAAGGCTCGGCCGTGACCGACATTGGGATGGCGATCAATCGGAACTACACCACCGACGATGGCCAGCGCCGCGAGGAGGTCACTTTCGTCGACGTCACCTTCTGGGGCCGCCAGGCCGAAGTTCTCGGCGAATACATGAAAAAAGGGCGCCCGCTCTACGTGGAAGGCCGGCTCCAGCTCGACACGTGGGAAGACAAGAACACGGGGCAGCAGCGGTCGCGACTCAAAGTCGTTGGCGAAGGTTTCCAGTTCCTTGGTGGACGCGACGAGGGTGGCGGCGGAGGTGGTGGTGGTGGCTATTCCTCCGGTCCACCTCAGCAGCAGGGTGGCTACAGCGGAGGTCAATCTCCAAGCTCTACGTCCCAGCCCGCGCCTCCTCAGGAGAGTGCTCCTCCGGCACCGATTGCCCCGATTCAGGAAGACGACGACGACATCCCAGTCTAGGGCACATCGCCTCTCAACCGCCCGATCTTTCGCCATCGGAAGGTCTAGAAGACACCCGCCCTTTCCGTTTTACAAAGGAGGGCAGTGCAGACATCGTTTCGGCCCTCCCGACTGACGGGCTCATAACATGGCGGAATCACTTTCAAAAGGCTACCAACCCAGCGAGGTCGAGGCTTCGTGGTATCAAAAATGGCTGGATGCAGACTGCTTTCACGGAGACGAGAACGGTAGTGGTGAAGGGTATTCCGTCGTCATCCCTCCGCCGAATGTCACCGGGATCTTACATCTCGGCCACGTCCTCAACAATACTATTCAGGATATCCTCGTCCGTCGCTCGAGGATGGAGGGGAAGGAAGTGCTTTGGCTGCCGGGAACCGATCACGCCGGTATCGCGACCCAGTCAAAGGTCGAACAGATGCTCCGCAAAGAGGAGAAAAAGACGCGGCACGACCTCGGCCGCGAAGCCTTTCTCAAGCGCGTCTGGGAATGGAAAGAGAAACATGGCGGCATCATCATCAATCAGCTCAAGCGGCTCGGTTGCTCCTGTGACTGGGATCGGGAGCGCTTCACGATGGATCCGGAATACAGCCGCTGGATTTCAAAAATCTTTGTCGATCTTTTCGAAGATGGCCTCATCTACCGTGGCAAGCGGATGGTCAACTGGTGCCCCAAATCACTCACCGCCCTGAGTGATGAAGAGGTCATCATGAAGCCGCAAAAGTCGAAGCTCTACCACATGCGCTATCGCATCGACGGTGAAAAGGATCGGTGGGTTGAAATCGCGACGACTCGCCCGGAGACGCTGATGGGTGATTCAGGTGTTGCCGTCAATCCGAAGGACGAGCGCTACGCTGACCTGGTCGGTAAATTTGCAATTCGGCCCTTTCCCGAGGCGAAGATTCCGATTGTCGCCGACGACCACATTGACCCCGAATTCGGAACCGGCGTGCTGAAAGTAACACCGGCTCACGACAAAGCCGACTTCGAGATCGGTCTCAAAAACGGTCTCGAAATTATCGACGTTTTTAATCCAGACGGCACTCTCAACGCACTGGCCGGATCAGAATTTGAGGGCATGGATCGCTTTGACGCACGCACTGCTGCTGCCGAAAAACTCGAGGAAATGGGGCAGCTCGTCAAAGTCGAAGACTACGAAAACAACGTCGGATTCAGCGAACGGGCGGATGTCCCGATCGAGCCTCGCATCTCGATGCAGTGGTTCTTGAAATACCCGTGCGTCGAGGAAGCTGCAGCAGCCGTCGCCAACGACGAGATCCGGTTCCGCCCGGAGCGGTGGAAGAAGACCTTTGCCCACTGGATGGAGGGCATTCAGGACTGGTGCATCAGCCGACAGCTCTGGTGGGGCCATCAGATCCCCGTCTGGTATCGCAAAGAACAAGCAGAAGAACTGAAAGCTCGTGAGAGCCTCGACGCCTCCTCCGCCGGGAGCGAGATCCACGTCGGCATCGAGCCGCCGACCGACCTTGAGAACTGGGTCCGCGACGAAGACGTGCTCGACACCTGGTTCTCGAGCTGGCTCTGGCCCTTCGCGACGATGCGAAACAGCGACGAGGAATCAAGCGCAACACTCTCAAAGTTTTACCCGACAACTGATCTTGCGACCGGCCCTGACATCATCTTTTTCTGGGTCGCTCGGATGATCATGGCGGGCTACCGCTGGCAGGGGCAGGCCCCTTTCAAAAACGTGTTTTTCAACAGTATCATCCGCGACAAAAAAGGCCGTAAACTCTCCAAGTCACTAGGCAACTCCCCTGATCCGCTCGAGCTGATCGACAGCTACGGGGCCGACGGGCTCCGCTTCGGGCTCATGCGAATCGCCCCAACCGGGACCGATGTTCGCTACGATGAAGACCAAATCGCCGAGGGGCGGAACTTCGCCAATAAACTCTGGAACAGTGTCCGCTACCGGCAGATGCAGGGAGGCGAGACCCTCACACTGGAAACTGATTCGCTCTCCATTTACGGAATCGACATCCTCGCCAAGCTCGATCAACTCGAGAAGAAGCTCGCCGACGCCTGTGCCGACTACCGTTTCAACGAGCTTGCCCAGCTCCTCTACGATTTTTGGTGGAGCCAATACTGCGATTGGTATCTCGAGTCGACCAAGGGCGACTTCGACGAAAAGGCCGAGCCCGGCGCCCGCAACACGACTCTCGCGACAATGGATGCGGTGATCCGGCGCTACCTCATGCTGCTGCATCCGGTGATGCCTCACATCACCGAGGAGATCTGGAGCAAGCTCGCCTGCGGGGCCGAAGAAGACCCCGACTTTTTGATGCTAACCCAACTGCCAAGCGAGAGCGTTCTCGCCGGTGTGCCCGAAGAACAGGTCGCTGCGGCTCAGAAGCAGGTCGCCGCGATCTATGAGGCCGTCGGTCGGGCTCGGAATCTCAAGGCTGAGTATGGTCTTGCCGCCAACAAAGAAGTTCGCCTGATCCTCGATCCAAAGGACGAGGACGATTTCACTGAGTCCGAAGTCTTCCGCCGCCTCGTTGGAGCTGCTGAAATCCTGATCGACCCAGGGCACAAAGCTGAAAAAGGCGTCCCCACTGCCCTCACCGCGATTGGAAAACTCTACCTCCCCCTTGACGGACTCATTGATCTCGACGCCGAGCGCGAGCGACTCGGCAAAGAACTCGAAAAAGCCGAAGCCGAGCTCAAAAAAGTAAACAGCATGCTCGCCAACGAGAACTTCATCTCACGAGCGCCTGAAGAAGTCGTCGCCGAGAACCGCGAGCGCCAGTCTCACTGGAAAGCTCGAGTGCAGGAGCTCGGTCGGATGATTGCAAATCTGGGGTAAGTGGGTCGGAAATTGTTTTCCTAACTCCACTGCGAACCCCT
>JBCCBR010000255.1:0-5643 GCA_039033935.1 Verrucomicrobiota bacterium | reverse complement strand
CGACCCTGGACGAGTTCGAAAAAATCCCGAATCCCGGAGCGAGGGATATTCCGGACCTGATCAGCGATACGATCTTCCAATGGTTTCATGGGGAGTCGGGAGCGGTGGCGATTTGCTTGGTGCCGGTAGCTGTAAGTCTACGGAGTCACTGCCAGTCGGCCTTCCTCGGGAGCTTCCGATGCGAGGAAACCACTTTCCTTATATACTTTTAACTGAAAGTGAGTCGCGGTTGAAAGGACACCCTCGATCGTGCTGAGATTCTCACTCACAAACCGAGCGATCTCTCTGAGGTCGTCGCCCTCGACTGTGACCGCGAGGTCGTAGCCACCGCTCATCAGATAGCAGGCGATGACCTGATCAAATTTGGCAATCCGCGCCGCGAGTCGGTCGAAGCCCCCCCCTCGCTCCGGAGTGAGCCGCACCTCGATCAACGCGGAAACTCGCGAATCATCGACTCGCTCCTGATCGACGACGGCGTTGAAGCCGAGGATCGCGCCGGAATCCATGAGCTCCTGAAGCTGCGTTTCCACCTCTGCCTCGGTCCGGCCGAGGCGCTCCGCGAGCTGACGGGAAGAGAGTCGGGCGTTTCGTTGCAGTAATTCGACCAGGGGATTCATAAATTGTTGGTTTGAAGGTTAGGCGAGCGGGAATTGAAGAGTGATTGCTGAAGAAGATCAATCGGCATTTCGCAAGGATTACGAAGAATCGGCAGGTGGCCTGCGTGCTTCTACTGCAATTTGTGAAACGCTTCCTCGAGAAGAGTCTCCATCTGGGCACTTCGATCGCTTGAGTTGAGTAGCACCCCGACGACACGCAAGGGTTTCCCGTCGCCTCGCACGTCGCGAAGCGCGGTAACCATGAGACAGGCACCAGCACGGCGGGTCGTCCCAGTCTTGCCTCCGTCGACCCCATCCTTACTGAGGAGTTCGTTGGTGTTCCATAGCTTGACCGACTGACCCGATCCCGAGCGCTGAAATTTGACCTCTTCTCCGGTGCGAGAGATGGAATCGAGAAACCCAGGAATCATGAGAGCGGCACGCGAGAGCTTCACCAGATCACGCACAGTCGATTCGCCAAACTCACTGCCCTGATCAAGGCCGTGCGGGTTCACGAATCGAGTGGACTTCATCTCAAGGCTTGCGGCGAATTTGTTCATTTCCAGAACAAAGACATTCACTGCCTCAAAGCCTGTCTGCCCTGGCGAAAGCCGTGCTCCAATATGCTCGGCGAGCACGGATGCAGATGTGTTATCAGAACTCGTCATCGCGGCATCGATTGCGGACTGAAGAGTCAGCCGGTCGCCTACCTGGAGGCCGAGCGGATTTGCTCCTCCCTGAAGCGCTGCCGCTGTTACCTCCATCTCTTCCTGAAGACGGCCGGGATCTTCCGATGCCCACTGAAAAGCAACTGCAGCAGTAGCTAGTTTGGTGAGGCTGGCGACTTGTCTGACTTCGTCAGCACCCATCTCCAGCAGTGCCTCTCCGCTCCCGGCATCAACGAGCAAATAGCACGCGCCTTCGGCACCGACGGTCTCTTTGACTTGAGGGATCAAGATGGAAGCGAAAAGTAAGGTCGTGAGTAAGCGGACCATGTTAATACAAAAAAACTGCGACCGGTGTTACCCGAATCGCAGCTTTTCGTTAAGTGTTTTTACCAGGAGTGAAGCTCAATCAAATCTTACTCTTGAGCTTCTCATATTCACCTTCGAGAGCTGCGAGCTCTTTCTTGATCGCGAGCATCCGGCCGAGAGCATCAGTTGATGCGTCTCCGGTGGACGCTGCTGCTCTCGGTGCAGCTGCTTTTGGTGCTGCCACTTTGCGTGCTGCCTTTTTCTTGTTAGTAGAACCCTTTGGCCGACCGCCTTTGCCCTTCTTCTTCCGAGGTGTGGCGACGCCTGCCTTCTCCATCCAACTGCGGATCGTGATGGGATTGAGATTGTACTTACTTGCCGCTGCGCTTTGACCGCCGCGACCATTTTCTTCGTTGTATTTTTCAATGAAGGCGACAACTTCGTCCTTCGTTTCCTGAGAGTATCTGGTAGCCATAATCGTTATTTACCCTGAAAAGGGGGGAGCGGAATCTAAACGGGATCGAATGCTTTGCAACGGTTCTATCCAATAAATTTTATGACGCGCATCATTCTCTCAACACTGCTTTTCACGGTAGTCGCTTTGCTCTCGTTTTCAGTGTGGGCATTTTTCAGTCAGTCTTTCGGATCTGAAGCTGCGCTCTATGCCGGATGCGCGATCGTCTTTCTAGGTCTCGGAGGATTCTGTTTTACCCCAATACTCAAAACACTTAAGGGGGTCTCGGTGCTAAACTTTTACTGGCGGTTTACCCTTGGTTTTGTGATCTACGCAGTCAGTTGGTCCTTCGCCTGGTTTACTTTCCGCAACACGTTTGGCGAGGTGTTAGGGACTTTCGTCGGATTGGTAGCGCTCGTCGCCATGACGCGCCCGTCTCTAAAACGCGGCCTCCGTTTCTGGGAATCGATCGCAATAGT
Organism: Verrucomicrobiota bacterium; assembly: GCA_039033935.1. Lineage (GTDB taxonomy): Bacteria > Verrucomicrobiota > Verrucomicrobiia > Verrucomicrobiales > DEV007 > Arctic95D-9. Next base: position 3,140 of record JBCCBR010000255.1, on the reverse strand, counting down.
ATTTTTGTGGATGACTCTGGGATACTATCTCGGCGAGTATCTCTATCAAGCGCTGCAGGGTCGTGGCTCGCTACCTCTCGACTTCGAACTCAGCAGAGAGGCAAAAGTCCTCGCCGCAAGACTTGGCTGGGGACTCGGCTATGGCCTCGGTCTCGGTGCCGGGGTGAGCCACTGGCTTCATGCCTCGCGCCACCCCTGATCCAGCCCGCTGACGCAGATCTGTGACCAGCTCTCGAGCGTGTCGTAACACTCATGAAGCTGCTCGAGTGAGAGAAACTGGAGCGACTCGATCGCGGATTCATTTGCTTCTACCTGATCGGTATCCAGTTCCACCAAATGAACAACGCCAAGGTGGACCTGACCGACTTCATTCGAATCGTCGTTGATCAAGGCAACGATGCGATGTTCGAAGCTGCCGTCGATCTTTAACTCCTCCTCAATCTCGCGGTTGATACCGGTGTGGTAAGTATCCCGGTCAAGGGAGGCAGCCTCAAAATCGGAATCGTTGATGTGGCCTCCTATCCCGATAGATCCTTTCGCGGCGAGACGTTTTTCGCCGGATTTACCGCCACGGACATAATGCAGGTATCTGCCTCCATAGCTGAAGATGGCGTAGGGAATAATCTGCTTGTGACTCGGATCGTCCTCAGCCTCATCGCGACTCATGAAAAAATTGTGAGCTGGATCGAGTATCGAAGGCAGGTAACGATCTGGATCGAGGGAGATACCCTCAAAAGCTCCGATTTGCTCAAAAAGGGATCTCGGAATCACGAGGACGTTTTCTTCGGGGTATCGGCTCATCGCACTGCTCTGCTTTAGGAACGTGGCACGGGACACGCTCACGCCTCGATGTCAAACCGGTAACAGGTCAAACCTGCTGCAGTACTCACCGACCGAGTCACCGTGGCACTGAGTAACTTTTCAAAAAGCTGCTGCTCAAGGCGCTCCATGGTTGGGTATTTTTCGAAAATGGCGTGGAGAGGATTGTGATACTCTTCGATCCAGATTTGACCGGACTCGGATTCTTTCGCGGTCGCAAAATACCCCTCCTGCTCACGCAAGGCGGCGAGCTCACTTGCTCGAGCGGGGATCGATTGACCGCTCATCTGCTGCGACCACGACTGGATGCGATGCCGATAGAAAGCGAAGAGGAGCTTCTCCGCGGCATTAGGCTCGAATTGTGTCGCCGCTTCGAGCAGCTCGATCACGACTTCGTCTCCAACTCCGGGAAAGAGAGCGACCGCTTTTTCCGTGATTCGGTAGGCCTTTTCAGGTCTCCCGACTTCCTTTGGCCGCCGCCAGGTGTCGAGGTAGCCGAGCTTCTGCATCGCAAGGCAGTGCTTTTTGATGCCCATGTAGCTCATCTCAAGAGCCTCCGACAATTCCCCGACCGACAGTCCCTGCGATCGTTTAATAAGACGCAGGATGTCGTACCAATGAGGGCGGGCTACCCTCTCGATAATCTGGAGTCTGTCTGCCACGGGCGGTAACCGTTGCGCGGGGAAAGTGTTGGCGAAGTGTTTCGTGATCGCACCTTGAACAAGTGCGATCGTTAGAATTTGCAGCAGAGTTTATAACCGACAAGCGTAAAAACCGGCTAAATGCTGTCTCCGGCAAGAATTTCGCCGTCCGATCGGTGGGATTCGTGCTTAAACGATCCTGCCAGCTGAATTTTCAGGCTTCGTTGACACTCTCTCACGGGCTCGTATTCTATCGCTGGTAAGGTGGAGCTGATCGGACTCGTCTCCCACAGACAAGTCTGATCTCTTGACTGAACAGACCCCGCTATGCACCACGACCGAACCCTCGATCTAGAAAAAAAATTCCGCTCTTACGCTCCCGGTTATTGGGCCGATCAGGGGGTCAGTGACGAAGACTGGGCTCGCCACAGCTGGCATCTCAGGAATCGGATTACTTCGCTGGAACAGCTGGAGACACATCTCGATCTCTCGCAGGAAGAGCGCAGCGGCGTGCTGCTTTCGGGCGACAAGCTCTCACTCGCAGTCACCCCGCATTTCTTTAACTTGATCGACCGCGAGGATCCCGACTGCCCGATCCGACGACAGATCATCCCGCGTGTTGAGGAGACTCTGATTTCACCGCACGAGATGGCTGATCCCTGCGGAGAGGATTCTCACATGCCGGTCCCGGGCTTGGTCCACCGGTATCCAGATCGGGTGCTTTTCCTGATCACCGATCAATGCGCGGCCTACTGCCGCTATTGCACCCGCAGTCGGGTGGTCTCCGGGGCTGGCGAACAACGCCTGCGCTCCGATCGCGAGGCGGCTTTTAAATATCTCGAGGAGCACACCGAGGTCCGCGACGTGCTAATTTCCGGTGGTGATGCGCTCCTCTTCTCCGACAAGGCACTCGAAAAGACGCTGACTCGTCTGCGATCGATTGAGCACATCGAGTTTCTCCGGATCGGATCGCGAATCCCGATCTTCCTCCCTCAGCGGATCACAAAAAATCTCTGTGAGATGCTTCAGAAATTTCACCCGCTCTTCATGAGCGTTCACGTCAACCACCCGCGGGAATTGACCCTTGAGGTGAAAGAAGGCCTCGAAATGCTGGCCAACCATGGGATTCCGCTCGGCAATCAGAGCGTTTTCCTTCGCGGCGTGAATGACGATCTCGACACCATGAAGTCCCTCGTCCAGAAACTCCTGATGTGTCGAGTGCGTCCCTACTACCTGTATCAGCTCGACCTGATCCAGGGTTCATCGCACCTCCAGGCTCCGGTCGCCAAAGCTCTCGAGATCATCGAAGGCCTTCGCGGACACACCACCGGATATGCGATCCCTCAGTTCGTGATTGATGCTCCTGGTGGAGGCGGAAAGGTGCCTCTGAATCCCTCCACGATCGTCCAGCAAAACAGCGAGCGAGTCATCGTTCGAAACTACGAGGGCAAGACCTTCGAATATCCCGAGCCAGCAGTCACACCAGATCCGGTGTTGGATTATTAATTGACCGGTCACCGTTCACCGAACCGCCTGCTCGCCCGCAGCCTCCGGCTAAGGTGGAAGAACGGCCTGCCCGTCCGTAGCCTCTGGCGAAGGCGGGAGAACGGAGAACGGAGAACGGAGAACGGAGAACGGAGAACGGAGAACGGAGAACGGAGAACGGAGAACGGAGAACGG
>JBCCBR010000254.1:0-5698 GCA_039033935.1 Verrucomicrobiota bacterium | reverse complement strand
TCGCGATCGAGGGCGAGGAACTGACTTTCCAATTTCATCAGAGCCAGCTCCAACCCTCTCCAGGAAAAGCCAGCGGGAAGCAGCCGGAAATTCGAATACCTCGCGGTGAGGACAGGCGACCACTCCCGACCGAAGATGAGAAACAGAAATTCGGCGAATGGGTTCGTAAACGCATGGGCAAAATGACCGAACAGCAGCGCCAGCAAATTGGGAAAATGATGGGAGAAAAGATGAAAGCCAACCCCGGACTCAGTGATCGGCAAAAGGGCGAAGTCTTTGTTCAGATCCTGGATCAAGTTGAAAAGCAAGGGCAACGGAGGTGATCAGCCCTTCGCGAGCTCAGTTGACATCGGGGCGCCTAGACCTTGCCGGTATCGCGTCTGGACGCTCATGAGCAGAAAAAAACTTGAGGCAATCTGCGCCCTGAAGAACCGCCACCCTCCTGAGACCACCACGTATACGACAACCTCATGCCGCTGCCGGGGTCACACGAGAATGTCGCTGACAACATGACCAGCGAGGTCGGTCAGACGGAAGTCCCGCCCTTGGAATCGATAGGTCAGCTGCTCGTGGTTGATCCCTAACAAATGCAGAACTGTAGCATTGAGGTCGTGGACCGGGACCTCGCCTTCGACTGCGCGGAAACTCCAGTCGTCAGTCGCGCCGTGGGTGATCCCAGGCTTCACTCCAGCCCCAGCCATCCACATGGTGAAGCCGAGTCCATGATGCTCGCGGCCAAAAGTCGTCTTGGTCAACTTACCCTGGCAAAAGACGGTCCGACCAAATTCACCGCCCCAGACCACCAGGGTGTCGTCGAGCATCCCCCGCTGCTTCAGATCGGTGATGAGGGCAGCGTTGGCTTGATCGGTGTAGGCGGAGTATTCCTCGATCTGTTTTGGTAGATTCGAGTGCTGATCCCACCCGCCTTGAAAAAGTTGCACAAAGCGCACATCGCGCTCCGCGAGGCGACGGGCGAGGAGAGCGTTCCAGGCGTAGCTGCCGGGAACGTTGACGTCGGGGCCGTAGAGGTCGAGGACGTGCTGCGGCTCGTCGCTGAAGTCGACCAGATCGGGAACGCTCGCCTGCATCCGGGCCGCCATCTCAAACTGAGCGATCCGGGCACTGATCTCGGGGTCACCCATTCTGGAGCGGTGCAGTTGATTGAAGGCTCCAATATCGGCAATGCTGCGCGTTCGCATCGCATGATCGATTCCGTGAGGATTATCGAGATACTTGACTGGCTCGTCCCCTGCCCCACCGACACGAACGCCTTGATAGCGGGAAGGCAAAAAGCCCGAGCCCCAGTGCCGATCGATCAAAAAGGATCCACCCTTGCTCGATCGCAGCACGACAAAGGCGGGGAGATCGTCGCAGACGCTGCCAAGACCGTAAGCGGCCCAGGACCCGATGGTCGGGCGGCCGGCGATCTGGTGACCGCTTTGCAGGTAGGTGATCGCGGCATCGTGATCGACCTGGGTGGTGGTCATGCCTTTGAGGAAACAGACCTCGTCGACCACTTTGGCGAACTCGGGAAACAGCTCGCTGACCCAGGCACCCGAGTTGCCATGCTGCGCAAATTTCCAGCGCGGAGCGACCACTGGAAAGCTCGACTGGCCATTGACCATTCCGGTGAATTTGGCCCCGTCCATCACGGAAGCTGGCAGATCTTTGCCGTCCCAGTTGTGCAGCTTCGGTTTGTAATCAAACAAATCGATTTGAGAAGGGCCGCCTGCCTGAAAGAGATAGATGACTCGCTTCGCCTTGGCCGGGAACTGGGGAAAGCCAGGACGACCCGGAGGATTCGCCGCGCTCTTCGCGGCGCGAGCGGGGCCGGTGCCGAGGAGCTGAGCAAGGGCACCGGCCGCGAGCGTGCTGCCAGCCCCACGCAGCAGCGACCGACGAGAGGTCGACGAATTTGAGAGAGCAGCTGAGAGAGGATCGAAGGAGTTCATTCCAGAGTGAGGGTGGCGTCGAGATTGAGTAAGACGTTGGCCAGCGCGGTCCAGGCACCGGCCTCACCGGTTTGAGAAAGGCTTCGATACTGGGCGAGACTTTCGGCAAGGAGAGCTCCTTCTTCCTGCGAAGGCTCACGCGCGGTGCAGGCTCGCCAAATCCAGCGAAGCCGCTCGGTATCACTATCGCCTGCCGCGAAGGCACGGGCTCCGAGCTCGGCAGCCGCGAGAGCAAGTCCCGGCTCGTTGAGGGTCACGAGCGCCTGCAGCGGGGTATTGGTCCGGTGGACCCGGACATCGCATTGATTGCGATCGGCGACATCGAAGACCGCCAGCATCGGATGAGGTGAATTCCGTTTCCAGAAAGCATAGAGTGTCCGCCGATTGTCGACCGTCTCGTAGGGGAGCCGGACTTTTTTGCCATCTTTCGCGAGCACTTCATCGAGCACCACCGGGGGGCCTCCGACGGTCGGGTCGAGCCGCCCACTGAGAGCGAGCGCCTGATCTCGGACCGATGAGACAGGCAACCGATAGCGAGGCCCACGAGCGAGATGGCGGTTGCGCGGGTCCTCGGCCCAAAGTCGCTCGGGCCCGGAGGAACTCTGGCGGAAAGTGCGGCTCGTCACAATGAGTCTGACGAGCTCTTTGGTGTCCCAGCCGAGGCGGATGTATTCGGTCGCGAGCCAATCGAGCAGCTCGGCATGAACCGGCTGAGGCGTCTGCGTCCCGAAATTGTCGGGAGAATCGACAAAGCCAGCTCCCCAGAGCCACTGCCAGATCCGGTTGACGGCGACGCGGGCGGTGAGTGGATGGTCGGGACTTGTCATCCAGTTGGCGAGATCGAGCCGATCGAGCGTTTCAGCGCGAGGCTCAGAGGTGGGCAGAAATGCCGGTGTCAGCGCTGGGACCGACTCGCCGAGAGAGTCGTAAACACCTGCCAAGCGAACCCGAGTCGGATCGCGCCAGACATCCTTCATCACCATGGTGGTGGGGGTTTCCTTGATTGCCTCGGCCAACTGTTGGCGAGCCGCAAAAAGGTCGCTCTGGAGGCTGGCGATCGATTCCGGCAAAGCCTCGCTTTCGAGAAAGGCCGCGCGGAGAATTGCTGCTTCGTCAGCGCTGCGCTTGGCTGGCGAGATTGCTGCAAAGGCGGCGAGATCGCGATCATCAGCGAGCGAGGCGACCTCAGCCGTCTCGAGTGTCCGATCGTAGAATCGAAGGTCGCGAAGTTCTCCGCGGAAGCCGGGCAGGAGCGGGCTCCCGCCGAGCAGGAGCGGTGCCCCACCGGCATTCCCGGCGCTGTCGTTGGTCACCGGATGGGTGCAAACCATCGCAAGGTCATCGCCGTCGAGCGAGGCATCGTAGGCGAGACCCTGCATCCGCCCATCGCAGCGGAAAGTGGCGTGATACCAGCGCCCCGGCTCAAGCTGCTCCCGTGATTCGAATTCGATGTAGCTATTGACCCAGCGACAGACGTGCCGGACCCGGAGCTTGCCATCGATCCAATCGGCCTGCAGTCCTTGCCGATATCGCTCCGGCTCGTTGACGCTCGAAAAAATTGCCCCGTTGGGAGCATCCTCATCAGGTCGGAACCAGAAGGAGATGCTCCATTCGCGATTCCCGGCGCAAAGAGCGACAGGATCGTTTGGCTTTTCGACCTCGTCTATCTTGGACTCAAACCGAACTCCATCGACCGCGTAGCGATGCTGCAGACCGCGGGCAACTCGCAGATCATTCGACTGCGACTCGACTAGCAATTCTTCCCATCGCCTCTGCTCGTCCCCAAGATCCCGAGATGCCTCTGCGAATGATGACTCGAGTCGCGCGACCTCCGCGTCGAGATCGATCAGCTCGAGACGCTGATCGGGCGTCGGCGTGTGAATGTAAGGATGCGAGGCACCCCGCAGAGCAGACCCCACCTCGGGCACTCGATCGAAGAAAGAGAGCATCCCGTAATAGTCCTCGAGCGCGATCGGATCGTACTTGTGGGCATGGCAGCGAGCGCACTGCATCGTCAGCCCCATGAAGACAGTGCCAACGGTCTCGAGCCGGTCAGCCGCGTTTTCGAACTTCGACTCGGCCGGAATCGTCCCGCTGCCGGTGTCGTAGCGATGGTTGCGGAGAAAGCCGGTGGCAAGGAGGAGGTCAGAAGCACTGTCGTCACGGATCCAGGCGGCGCTTTCCCATTCTCTCGTATTTGAGGGCAGCATGAGGTCGCCCGCCAGCATCTGGCGGGTCATTTGGTCAAAAGGCAGATTCTGATTGAGCGTGCCCACGAGCCACTCGCGCCAGCGCCACATGACGCGATTGCCGTCGCCTTGATACCCGTTGGTGTCGGCGTAGCGTGAGGCATCCATCCAGATCCAGGCGAGGTGCTCTCCATAGGCAGATGAATCGAGCAGCGCATCGATCTGGTCTCGCATCGCGGCCTCAGGATTATTGGCGTAGGCGGCTTCGAATTCGTCAAGGTCTTCTGGCAGGGGCGGCAGGCCGGTCAACGCGAGGCCGAGACGTCGCGCCAGCACACTTGGTTCGGCGTCCTTTTGGGGCTCCACTCCTGCGGAAGCATGGTGGGCTGCGACGAAGTGATCGATCGGATTGCGAGGCCAGCTTTCGTCGACCACCCCAGGAGGTTCGGGGCGCTCCGGCGCGACAAAGGCCCAGTGGGTTTCATACTCCGCCCCTTCTTCGACCCATCGCCGCAGAATCTCTTTGTCTGCTTCGGATGGCTGGCGCGGAGATTCCGGCGGGGGCATCAGCTCGGTTTCATCGTGAGTGAAAAGCCGCTCCACAAAGAGACTAAACTCAACCTCGCCCGGGGCGAGAATGTCGATCGCATTTTCATCGAGCAGATCGAGTCGCAGACCTGCCTTGCGCGACTCGGGATCCGGCCCATGACAATCGAAACAGTTGTCGGCGAGGACGGGAAGCACATCGCGATTGAATTCGAGCTTTTCGGCACCGTGGACGGCACCCGCTCTCAGCGAGGCAGCCGAAAGAATGGCCAAGATCGCGATGTTCGTAAGCCGGTGATCCACAACACCCGATTACAGCACGCCGGGCTGCTTGTTTGCGCGCATCATGCCAACGCGAATGCGCCAGAGTGGGGAACGGTGCCGCGTGTTGGAGTGACTGGACACGACCATGGCAGCGCCTGGGCTTAAGTTGTCGGATCGAATCGATCAGGCTCTCAACCCGTCTTGGCGTTTGCTGTCTTTTCGGAAAGTGGTATGTCGGCCCAGTCGGCAAGAAAGCCCCCGAGCCAGGATGTGGATTCGCGCGGCTGTCGCGCCAGCAGGGTCGTGGGTTCCACCGCTTTGATTTTCAGTAGCCACTTGCGGACTTCGTCGTCCCCGGCAAAGCGATCCTCGACTTCAATCAATTGCTGAATGGTGTCCCTCGGGATTGAACGGATTCGCCGTATCAAAAAAGAACGTTTTTCGACAATCAGCTGCTCTCGCCCCACCAGAAATTGAGTCTTGGCAAAAATGAAATGCAGCAGAAAGACGATCACGAATCCGTCGGCCAGAAAGAAGACGATAACAAGCCAGAGGGGGATCGACTCACCGCCTTCCACTGTCCTTCCGCTCAAATAGACAGACCCGAGAAAAAAACAACCAACCGACCAACCGAGGATCCAGACGGTAAAAAACAAAATCAGATACCGAACCCCGGGCTGCTTGTGGGTGATCCTGACTTCACGATCGTCATTTTGATCCAGGCTAAAACCGGCCGGTATTTCAGAC
>JBCCBR010000253.1:0-5704 GCA_039033935.1 Verrucomicrobiota bacterium | reverse complement strand
GATACCTCTATACTCGTCTCGCTCTCGCCGGGATGAGTGGCGTCTGGAGTGACGCGGCTGCTGGGATTGAATTCGTCTACCAGCTTTCGCCGACGTCTTTGCTAGCTGCCTTTTTTATCACTGTCTCTGTCGCCCTTGTTGTCGCCTGGATTGCAGCACGGAGAATTGGCGCAGTGCAGCCGAGCGCCTTGATTGGAGGGACTGGGAATCCGCTCGCTGGCGGGACTGCGTTCTGGAAGAAAAAGCGGCTTCGCTGGGATTGGATCATTTTCATTCTTGGGCTGCTTGGTGGTATCGGCTCTCTTCTGGCCCCGAAGACGCCTGGAACGATTGCCGAGCAGGGTCTTTTCTTTGGGGCCGGTTTCTGGCTTGTTGCCGCCGGAGTCGCAGCGGCTTCTATCATCCTCCGGCGGACGCTCCGACCAGGACGGGGCCTCCCGTCTATCAGTGTGCTGGGACGACAGCAGGCGGCACGGCGACGCGGTCGATCGCTCGCCGTGATCGGGCTGATGGCAGCAGGAGTCTTCATGGTCTCGGCGATCAATTCGTTTCGCCTCGATGGCTCCCGCGGTGCCGATCGGCGGGGATCTGGGACGGGAGGGTTTGCCTATGTCGGTGAAGCGACATTGCCAATTTATGAGGACCTCAACACAGTTGGAGGTCGCGAAAAATATGGTCTCGATTCGGTTCCGTCCGGATTTGAAGTGGTCTCCTTCCGAGCTAGTAATGGCGAGGATGCGAGCTGTCTTAATCTGAATCGGGCTCAGCGTCCCCGGCTCCTCGGAGTCGACCCGGATCGCCTTGCCGAGTTGGGCGCTTTTACGTTCACCCAGAACAGCGATTCGCAAAAGGAGGGTTGGTCCGGACTTGATTTGACGCCGACCAGGACCGACCCAGCAGTTCCGGTGATTGCCGGAATCATTGACCAAAGCACGGCGATTTACGCACTGGGTATTTCTTCAGTCGGCTCTCGATTACAATATGAGACCGTGTCGGGAGCTGCTTTTGAAGTCGAGATTGTCGGATTCCTCGACACATCGATTTTGCAGGGAAGCGTGATCATTTCGGAAGAGAATTTTATCGAACAGTTTCCCGATTCGGGGGGCTATCAATTGCTGTTGATAGACGGCTCAGACGCGACACCAAGTGGCGAGCTGGACAGCACCGCCAACGCACTTTCGCGAATGTTTGCGGCGCGTGGTCTGGAACTGCGTCCGGCCTCCGATAAATTGAACGAGTTCAATGCTGTCCAGAACACCTATCTCAGTATTTTCTCGACGCTCGGAGGATTGGGTATTTTGCTCGGTACGATCGGCCTCGCGATCGTCGTCGGTCGAAATGTGCTGGAGCGCCGTGGTGAGCTCGGGGTGATGCAGGCAGTCGGCTTCGATCGTGGCCAGCTCGGTCGATTGATCCTCTCCGAGCATTGGTTTTTACATGTCTCCGGTGTTCTGTTAGGCCTCGGCGCAGCTCTCGTCGCCGTCCTCCCCCGTCTTGGCGCAGGCATGAGCCCGGGGACCTGGGGCTTGTTGCTTGGGATCAATGCCGCTGTTCTTGCCGGTGGACTTGTTTTCTGTTGGCTCGCGTCGCGGTGGACCACTCAGGGGAATCTGACTGAGGCGATTCGGACGGAATGAGCTGCCGTTTCCGAGTGTTGATGATCGCACTCGGGTTAGGGCTCGGGGCTAGCGCTGGTTTGCCTGGCCAAGAAGCGGGTGGGGCGGAGACTACCCCGGTCGAGCAAGTTCTGCCGCCCGGACTGACATCGGCAGGTGAACTAAAGCTGACGGGAACCGGGGATGGTCAGATTCCAAGCGCAGCGAGCCGTAAAGCCGGAACCTGGGCATACGCGGCAGCCTCTCAGAAGCTGCAATTGAAGCCCGAGCCACTGGTAGAGGGCTGGCTGGAATTTGGTTCTGAAATTCGAGAAAAGAGTGCCACGATTACAGCAGTGGTCGAGTCGAGTGGAGAAGGAAGGCTCGAATCCTGGATTGGAATTGGGCTATTTGGAAAGAATGGCTTCCAAATCCGGGGGATTCTGAATCGCGATCGAGTCGAGCTGATTCGGAGAAGCGAGACCATCATCGGTGAGGACTTTGTCCTCGAACCGGGGCAGGCCTATCAGCTTGAGCTGTCAACCCATGCGGAGTCGTCGCGATACCGGGTCGAGGCACGAGTCTGGCCAGCAGACGGAGAACGCCCCGAGGAACCACTTCTCGTCCATGAGACTGATGCGGAGACCCTGCTATTCCCTTTAGCTGGCCGCGGGGTCCTCGTCGGGGTTCCTTTTTCGAGAGAGCCGGTCGCCTTTTCCGAAGCCCAGCTTTTTCACGGCGTAATCGAGAGCGGCGCGGAGTAAGCGCAGGTCGCGACTGTTTCAGAGCTCGAGAGTGGTTTGGAAGCGTAAAGAGCTCTCTGATTTCGACAAAAACCGCTTCCCCTCGACCAGTTCCTCTCTACCTTGGCGGGTCCCGTTCCTAGCTGAAATTTTGTCCACCCTGCCTTCCATTGAATCGCTTCAGAACGCGCTTTCAGAGCTGCGTGAGCGCATCCTCGCCAATGTTGTGATGGCGGGCGAAATCCCCTCTCCGACGGGCGAGGAGACCGCACTGGCTCGCTACGTTGAGGATCGCTTCCGCGAGGCCAACCTCGACCGGATCGGGGGTGATGAGGTCGGAAATATCGCTGGAATACTCCCCGGGGAAAAGGGTGATCGACAGATTCTGGTAGCAGCCCATCTCGATAAGATCTGGCCGGTCAATGATGAACACACGGTGGCAGTCGGAGTCCGAAAAATGACCGGTCGGGGACTGGCCGACAATTCGCTCGGAGTCGCGATCTTGGCTTCGCTCCCAATGATTCTTGAAGCGACAGGTATCAAACTCAATGCCGACCTCGTCCTGGTTGGAACCTCCCAGAGCTTTGGTCGCGGGGATCTTCGCGGAATGCGATTTTTTCTGGCGCATTGCCCTGAGAAGCCTGAGGCGGCAGTTTGTCTGGAGGGTATTCAGCTCGGACGATTGAGCTATCAGAGTCTGGGTATGTCGCGAGTCGAAGTCATTTTCTCGCGAAAGCATCAGGGTGAGTTGCAGGGGGCTGCTACGCTCGGTGTCACTCCGTTTCTGGCTGCGCTTATCCGGCAGATCGAGGCAATTGCCGACCGAGAGCGCGATCACCTTACTCTGCTTCTGGGATCAGTTGAGGCAGGGGCGAGCTACAGTGAACCTCCGCGAACCGGCTCACTTCGCTTCGAGGTGCGTGGTGTTGATCGTGACCGCATCGCCGCAGTTGAGGCAGAGTTGGTCAGCTACATTCGCTCGCTTGAGCAGTCGCGAGAAGTCAGCGCTACGATCGAGTCAATCGCAACTCGCGAAGTGGGAAGCCTCGAGGAAAAACACCCGCTGGTTGTCGCTTCAAAAAAAGCGATGCAGGCTCTCGGTATCGAAACACGCCTTGAGCCAAGTATTTCTGAGCTGTCTGCTTTGCTTGATGCAGGAGTCCCGGCAGTGACGCTCGGCCTCGGACGCGGGGAAAACCGCCACACGCCTGAAGAGTCAATTTTCCTTGAGGAAATTACCGATGGGATCGTGCAGTTACTCCTCGTTTTGCAGGAAGCAGACCTTGAGACGAAAGGAGTCGAGCGATGAGTGACGTGGATACCTCGATCGCAGATTGGCTTGATACCAACACCTATCATCATGGTCAATTCTGGGATCTGAAGCAGCTGCTGGAGGCAAAAGCGAAATCGGGGCGCACCATCAGTCTCTGCATCCCGACGCTGAACGAAGAGAAGACGATTGGGAAAGAGATCATCCTCCTCAAAAGTGAGTTGATGGATCGCTACCCGCTGATCGATGAAATTGCGGTGGTCGACTCGGGATCGACTGATCGCACCCTCGAAGTCGCGGCGAGCTATGGTGCGGACGTTTATCTCTCCGCCGAGATTTTACCAGAGATGGGTTTTCGTCCTGGCAAAGGAGAGAATCTGTGGAAGGCGATCTATCAATTAAAAGGGGATATCATTTGCAACGTCGACGCTGATATCAAAAATATACATCCGAGATTCGTCTACGGGTTGGTCGCTCCGTTGCTCTATCGACCGGAGATCCAGTATGTGAAAGCTTTCTACGACCGACCGCTTGCGTTTTCAGAAGGAGTCCGGCCATCAGGTGGGGGTCGGGTCACAGAGATTCTGGTTCGTCCGCTATTCTCAATTTTCTTCCCGGAATTAACTGCCCTGATTCAGCCCCTATCGGGTGAATATGCGGTGCGTAGAGAAACTCTCGAGCGTCTTCCATTTCCAATTGGTTACGGCGTCGAGACATCCCATCTTATCGATCTTTTCCAGATGGAGGGTCTGGCTGCCTTCGGCCAGACTGACCTCGATATGCGGGTTCATCGAAATCAATCCACGACAAGCCTTGGAAAAATGGCCTTTGGGATTCTGCAGAGCTTCCTCAATCGACTGGAAAAGCATGAGATTGGGAAAGGTCTCGAAGAGGGCAGCCATCTCTACCGGCAATTTCAAGCAGAGGGAAGTCATTATGATCAGATAGTGACTCGGATTGAAGAGGAAGAGCGACCTCCGATGATTACTGTCCCTGCCTACCGCGATCGCCATGGCTGAGCCAAAGTCAAAACAAGTCGTGATTGTCCACTACCACCTGCGTCTCGGTGGAGTGACACGGGTGATTGAGACAGCCGCGAAGATACTGGAGTCTGACGGCTGGAAAGTGCTGGTGATTTCAGGTGAAGAACCGGAGCCGCAGTGCTCCCTCAAACACGTCAAAGTGATCGAGGCGCTCGGCTACCGCAAAACTGGGAACTCGACCATCGCCGAAAGTCTCACTGATGTATTACTAGATACCGCTGAGACATTTTTCGGGGCAGGAGAAATACTGTGGCATTTCCACAACACCACCCTTGGGAAAAATGTGCTGATGCCCTCGGTGATTTGCGAACTTGCCAAACGGGGGAAGCACCTGCTGCTGCAGATCCACGACTTTTCCGAAGAGGGCAGAGCGAATAACTACACCACGCAGCGTTCCTATTTTGACTATGAGCAGACTTTTCAAGAGTCGCTCTACCCGATTGCGAAGCATATTCACTATGCGGTCATCAATGAGCGGGACTTCGAGTTTCTCAAGGCAGCCGGGATGTCGACCTCCAATTTGCATTACCTGCCCAACGCCGTCATTCCACTGCCTTCGACCGCGAAGCCCGATCCTCGGCCATTTGCTGAGGAAAGGCTGTTTGTCCTCTATCCGACTCGGGGGATACGTCGGAAGAATATTGGAGAACTTCTGCTGCTTGCCATGTTATGGCAAGACGAAGCGGAATTCGCGACCAGTCTGAGCCCGGTCAACCCAGAGTGGCAGCCGATCTATGAGGGCTGGGTCGCACTCGCCGAGGAGCTTGGGGTTAAGATCAACTTCGGTATATGTGATGGCGGACGACACCGCTTCGAAGACGCGCTCGCTTGGGCTGACCTCATGATATCGACCAGTGTCGGCGAAGGATTTGGTCTCGCTTTCCTCGAGCCCTGGACAGTGGGCAAGGGCATTGTTGGCCGTCGGCTTCCCGATGTCACGAAAGGGTTTCGTCGTCGCGGCATGCCGCTTAACCAACTGTATGAAAGGCTGGCTGCAGAGATGGCTCGACTCCAATAACAGAGCGAGAAATAGATGCCAGAGCAAGGGTCGAT
>JBCCBR010000252.1:0-5705 GCA_039033935.1 Verrucomicrobiota bacterium | reverse complement strand
GAGAGGTTTTCAAACCAAACGACACTGCCATCGTCAGAGCCGATCAGCAGATCAAAGTCTCCATCGCCATCCCAGTCGGCTGCGGCAGGCCCTGCATCGCCGACCACGTTGATCGGAAGCAATTCCACCGCTTCGAATTCTAAGGGAGCCTTGGCGCGAGCGAGGTGGATCTGTCCTCTGATGTCTCCGATGATGAGATCGATATCTCCATCCCCTTCCCAGTCGACCGGGCAGACATGAGTCGCACAGCCTGTGGTATAGACCGGCTTCGCTGGTGTGCTGCGATAGGACTTACCCCGGAACGAAACCTCTGACTCGGTGCTCCCCTCGATTTGTTCGTATGAGGCATCGCCCGTGATGGTGATGCCTTGGCCAGCTCGATCTTCAACGCCAGCTCCCGGGTTCAGCGGCCAGCCATCGTGCCCCACAATCTGAGCGCCGGGTTCGTATTCCCCGGATCCCTTTCCCCGAAACCAATACACTTCACCGGGCCAGGAGCCGCTGACGAGATCGAGGATTCCATCGGCATCGAGATCCGCCAACTGCGGACCAAAGCCAATGCATCACCCGGCCGGGACGGTGCCCTCGGATCGCCCTTCCTTAAATAATCGCCCCTGCGCCAGCTGCGGCTCGTTGGTTTGATCGTCCATCGCGAAGATCCAGAGCTTTCCTCCACCGAACTGACCGACCAACAGCTCGTGTTTGCCGTCCCCATCGAAATCGACGACCGCCGGTGCGGCATGGCCAATTTCGGTGACGAGGTAATCGTCACCGACCTTCAATCTCACCGGGTCATTGAACTCAGCCGCCTTTAGCAAAGAAGACCCCACCAACAAAAATACCACCAGACCAAACCTCATGCGGTGAGCTTGTAAAAATTGTGGCGCCCTGTCAATCGTTTCGCGCGGCCCACCGACTGACAGTCAGGAGCGCCAATCACTCGAAGGCTTCCATCCCCTCGCAGGTGCACACCAGATTTCGGTCCCCATGGACGTTGTCCACTCGGTCCACCGGCGGCCAATACTTGCGCGAGCGCACCCAGGCTAGTGGGTAGGCAGCCTGCTCTCGGGAATAAGGCCGATCCCAAGCCTCACTCAGCAGCGTCTCGGCCGAATGTGGGGAGTGTTTCAGCGGGTTGCTTTCGGGATCAAGATCTCCGCTGGTGATGGCGTCGATGGTTTTGCGGATATCGATCATCGCCTCGCAAAAGCGATCGATCTCGGCGCGCGATTCACTTTCGGTCGGCTCAATCATCAGCGTCCCCGGCACTGGCCAGGACATGGTCGGCGCGTGGAAGCCGTAGTCGATCAGTCGTTTCGCGACATCCTCGACATCGAGCCCGGTCTGGTCTTTGATCGGACGCAGATCGAGAATGCACTCGTGAGCAACGAGCCCGTCTCGCCCGGTGTATAAGATCGGGTAGTGCGGAGCGAGCCGCGAAGCGATGTAGTTCGCATTAAGAATCGACACCTGACTCGCGGTGCGGAGGCTCGGTCCCATCATCGCGATATACATCCAGGAGATGGTGAGGATGCTGGCGCTGCCGTAGGGAGCCGCCGAAACGGCACCTGCTGAATTATCTTCCCAAGAGCAATGTCCCGGAAGATAGGGCGCGAGATGGGTCGCGACCGCAATTGGGCCGACACCCGGTCCCCCGCCTCCATGGGGGATACAGAAAGTCTTGTGAAGGTTGAGGTGACAGACATCGGCCCCAATAGACCCGGGCGAACAAAGACCAACCTGAGCATTCAGATTGGCCCCATCGAGGTAGACCTGCCCCCCGGCAGCATGGACCAGTCGGCAGGCTTCGGCCGCTTGCTCTTCGAAAACCCCGTGGGTCGAGGGGTAGGTGATCATCATCGCACCGAGCCGCTCAGGGTCATCGTCGATTCTCGCTTTGAGGTCGGTCAGATCGATGTTTCCCTGATCATCGCAGCGAACCGGGACGACCTCGAATCCCGCCATCACCGCGCTGGCCGGGTTGGTCCCATGCGCCGACATCGGGATGAGACAGCGAACCCGATCGGGAGCGCCCTGCTCTTTCAGAAAACGGCGAATCGCGAGCAGCCCGGCATACTCCCCCTGCGAGCCGGCGTTGGGCTGGAGACTGACCGCCTCGAGACCGGTAAGAGTCGCCAGCCAGGTCTCAAGCTGATCAATCATTTCAAGATAGCCGGTCGCCTGCTGCGGAGGGCAAAGCGGGTGAAGCGCGTTGGTCTCGGCCCAGCCCAGCGGCATCATTTCTGCCGCCGCATTCAGCTTCATGGTGCAGGAGCCGAGTGGGATCATCGACCAGTTCAGCGCGATGTCTTTGCCTTCGAGATGGCGCAGGTAGCGCATCATTTCTGTCTCGGTGTGGAACCGATTGAAGACTGACTGATTCAAAAAATCTCCTTCTCGTCGCAGACCAAGACTCGGAGAGGCCTCATCCACAGTCGGATCAATCAGGTCGAGATCAAAAGCCTCGAAAAGTAATTTCCATTGACCCGTGGCAATGGCAGCCTCGTCGAGAGTAATGCCGAGGGCGGCGGGAATGTCAGTCCGCAAATTGATCCCGAGACGATCGCAACGCTCGAGAATCTGCTGCCGCTGAGCAGGCTCAACCTCGACCGTCAGAGTGTCGAAACAGGTGTCGTGGAAAAGCTGGAAACCTTTGTTCTGGAGAGCTGCTCGCACCGCCGCCGTCGCGGCATGAATACTGAGTGCAATCCGGCGCAGCCTTTTGGGACCATGGTAGGCAGCATACAGCCAAGCCATCACCGCGAGCAGCACCTGGGCCGTGCAAATATTCGAAGTCGCTTTTTCTCGACGGATGTGTTGCTCCCGAGTTTGTAGTGAAAGCCGCAAAGCCTTGCGCCCCGCCGCATCGACGGAGACGCCGATGAGTCTACCCGGTAATTTTCGCTTCAGCTTATCGGTGCACGCCAAAAAGGCCGCATGAGGTCCACCAAAACCCATCGGGACACCGAAACGCTGGGCACTCCCGACGACGATGTCGGCCCCCCACTCTCCGGGAGGCTGGAGGAGAACCAGAGCCATCGGATCGGCTACGACGATGACGCTACCGCCAGCCGACTGACATTTCTCGGCCAGTTCGCGGTAGTCTCTGATCCCACCTGTCGAGCTGATGTGAGCCAGCACCGAACCGATCAATTCGCCGGAGACCGCCGCGAAGTCAAATTCGTCAGGATCACCGATCTTCAGATCGATGCCAATAGGCTCCGCTCGGGTCGCCAGCAGATCGATCGTCTGGGCGTGCAATCCGGCATCGACGAACAAGATCCGTCCTTTCGGCTTTCCGGCCGCTGCCATCGCCACCGCTTCCGCTGCCGCAGTCCCCTCGTCGAGGAGCGAAGCATTGGCCACCGGCAGTCCGGTGAGCTCGGTGATGAGGGTCTGGAAATTGAGCAGCGCCTCAAGTCTTCCCTGAGAAATTTCGGCCTGGTAGGGGGTGTAGGCAGTATACCAGCCCGGATTTTCAAGCACGTTTCGCTGGATCACCGGAGGGACGATCGTGTCGTGGTAGCCTCGTCCGATAAATGAGCGCCTCACCTCGTTTTTCCCGAAAATGCCGCGAAGTCGAGCGAGCGCATCGACCTCGCTCAGCTCGGGGATTCCGTCGAGTGTGGTCGATTGGATGTCATCGGGAACGACCCTGTCGGTCAGGGCGTCGAGCGAGGGTTGCCCGATTGCCTCCAACATCGCGGAGACTTCTTCGGGCGAAGGACCGAGGTGGCGGTCCGCAAATTTATCCAATGTGTTCACGATAGGCGGCGGCGTTGAGAAGCGCTTCTGTTTCAGTGGCGTCGCTGAGGCGCAGCTTGAACATCCAGCCGGCGCCGTAGGGATCTTCATTGACGGGCTCGGGTGCCTCTGCGAGGGGCTCGTTGACCTCGACGATTTCCCCACTGGCAGGGGCATAAATGTCGTTGGCAGCCTTAACCGACTCGATCACCGCAATAGGATCACCTTTTGCCACGGTGCGCCCGACCTCAGGCAACTCGAGGTAGACGACATCGGTCAATTCAGCCTGGGCATGATCACTGATGCCAACTGCGGCAGCCTCGGGATCTCGCGCATCGACCCACTCGTGGGATTCCAAAAAATAAAGGTGTTCGGGGACGTTCATAACCTACCCATCAAACAATCAAGATTTGACGATATGTAAATCAGAAATGTGTTCAGGATGAAATGAAGGGTCGCTTCGTTATCTCTGCCGGGAAATTACGATCGCGGACCTGGATGCGAAGCTCGCGCCCCACTGTTGCTTCATCTCGGGGCAGATAAGCGAGTCCGATGCCAAGTCCGAGCGTTGGGGAAAGACTCCCACTTGTGAGACTGGTCAGAACCTCACCGGGCTGATCATCAGCTTCACTCGTCAGCACCGCATAGCCGTGGCGAATGGGCGGCGCTTTGCCCATCATTTTGAGAGCGCTGAGGCGAGTCGGAATGCCATTTTCGCGTTGGTGTTTGAGAACCTTGGCCCCAATGAAACCGCCGGGCTTGTCCAGTTTCGCGGCCCACCCGAGCCCTGCTTCGAGCGGCGTGTGCTCGGCGTCGAGATCGGAGCCGTTTAGTGGAAATCCCATTTCCAGCCGGAGCGTGTCACGAGCTCCGAGCCCGCACGGTTTTGCGCCAGCATCGACCAGTCGGGTCCACCAGTCGCCGATCTCGCTAGACTTCGCGAAGAGCTCGAAGCCATCTTCCCCGGTGTAGCCGGTGCGACAGAGATCGACTTCGTCTGCTCGGACCGTGATCCCATTTCGCTTCGGCAGCGGCGAGTCCGGCTCGATTTGATTCCAAAGCTCAGCGGCCCGCGGTCCCTGAACAGCAATTCCACCGAAGTGGGGGCTGTGATCATACAGCTCCACGCCATCGCTGCGATGCTGCCCCAGCCAGGCCCAGTCCTCGGCAATCCTCGCGGCATTGACGACCAGAAAGTAGCGGTCCGCCAACATTCGGTAGACGATGAGATCGTCGATTACCCCGCCCTCTCCATTGAGCATGAGCGTGTATTGCCCTTCACCGTCGCCGAGTCGCGTCAGATCGTTCGTCAGGATGTGGTTGAGCCAGGACTCGGCGTTGGGCCCACTGACTTCGAGCTGGCCCATGTGGGAAATGTCAAAAATTCCGACGGATTCCCGCACCGCGCGATGTTCAGCCACGATCCCCTCGTATTGGATCGGCATTTCCCAACCAGCAAAGGGTGCCATCCGGGCGCCCAGGCTCCGATGCATCGGGTCGAGTGGAGAGAGATTCATGGTGGACACTGTTTCTTCGTCTCATCTACCCTGTCGACTTGCAAACCTGATTCGCTAAGAAATGCCAATCTCGATCCAAACCGGCCGCCAACTCCTTTGCCAAATCATTGGATTTCTCAGCTTGAGCCTCTTCTTTCCAGGAGCCGGGTGGCGAATCCAGGCGAACGACGCGCCCGACTCACCTGTGCCCTTGGCGCAGGAGCTGAGCGACATCGCGCCTGACCCGGCGGTGACATGGGGACTGCTCGAAAACGGACTGCGCTACGCCATCTTGCCTAACTCCGAGCCACCCGATCGAGTCAGCCTGCGCCTCCATATCGATGCTGGCTCGCTCATGGAAAAAGACGATCAGCAAGGGCTTGCCCATTTCCTTGAGCACCTCGCCTTCAATGGGACGAAACACTTTCCCCCCGGCGAGATGACCGAAGCTTTTCAACGCCTCGG